>JBAUNU010000161.1:0-2921 GCA_049579405.1 Methylocella sp. | reverse complement strand
GTGCAGTTTTGTGGAAATTTGTTTGTCCAGGACCTTCAGTGCTCGTTATCGAATAAAGTTCGCGCGTTCCCCTCGATCATTCCAGCCTGTCTGGGCCACGGCGCAGACTATTCTGTATTGTAGGGATGTTTTCAACGTGCTGTCCTGGTTCAGCACATATGAGACGGCTTTGGATAGCGCCCGCGCTCCACCCGGTCGCTCCTTCGACAGGCTCGAGATGTCTGGCCTCGACAACGGGCTCCTCAGGACGAAACCGGGTCTGCAAATCCCACCCACGGCGACCGCTGCTTCGCCGGGAACAAGCGCATCGACATGCCCGGGGAAATCCGGAACGCGTGAAGGGGCGCATGGGCATGATTGAAGGGGCGGTGGGCATGATTAACGAGACTTTATATGATATCACTTGTCGAATTGATATCCGGGGCAATCATCTCCGCGTGGAAGGGGACCATCCCCTAGCCGCGATCAGCGCGCGCGAAAAACTAACGCCACAAAACCGTTTTTGCGTCAGGCTGAAATATCCAGCCAGTGGGCGTCAGGCTGAAATATCCAGCCAGTGGGCGTCAGGATATTCATGATTACTAGGGTGCGGCCGATGCGCATATACATTCGACGGATTGTCAACCGATCTGGTCGTAAGAGGAACTTGTCATGAATTCTTCTCCGCAGCCAATGGCTTGCATCATCGGGGCAGGACCCTATGGTCTCGCGATCGCGGCGCACTTGCAGTTCGCCGGCATAGACTTCCGTATTTTCGGATCGCCGATGCGGCGTTGGCTTTCTCAGATGCCAAAATCCATGCTTCTGAAATCAGAAGGTTGCGCATCCAGTTTGCCCGACCCGGGGGGCCGTCACAGTCTGGCGCAATACTGCCGCGAGGAAGGCCTGCCATATTCCGAATACGCTGCTCCGAATTCGCGCGAGGTCTTTGCCAGATACGCGGTCTCCTTTCAGCAAAAGCTGGTTCCTCGTGTGGAAGACGTTCTGGTTATCGCGGTCAGCAAGCTGCGGGACGCGTTTGAGTTACGTCTGAGTAGCGGAGAGAAGGTGCAATCGGCCAACGTTATTGTTGCCACGGGAATGGATTATATGGCGCATAGTCCCGAGGAACTGGGCCGGTTGCCGGCCGAATTGTGGTCGCACTCCGCTGACCACTATGACTTGGGCAAGTTCAAGGGCAAAGACGTTGCGGTGATCGGCGGCGGGCAGTCGGGGTTGGAGACAGCGGCCATATTGCGGGAGGAAGGAGCTTCGGTCAGTCTTCTGGTGCGTGCGCCGACGCTTGCCTGGAATCGGATTCCGTCGACGGCTCGCCGGTCCGGCTACGAACGTCTGCGACGCCCAAGAACGCGGCTAGGAGATGGGCTTCAGCTTTGGGTCTACGACAATGTTCCCTGGCTGTTTCACTACCTGCCGCAACAGGTTCGACTTTCGAAAGTGAAGACGTCACTCGGCCCCGCCGGGGCCTGGTGGCTGAGGGATCGGGTGGTTGGACAGATGCCGATTTTCCTAGGCCATCAAATTCGTGCCGTCGAGGCGCGGGGCGGGCGGATCGCGCTGCAGATCACCGATCACAACGAACGGCCTAAAGAGCTGGCGGCCGATCACGTGATCGCATCAACCGGGTATCGGTTCGACCTCCAAAACCTGCCGTTTTTTGGTCACAGCCTGAAATCGCGGATCCGGAATGAAAAGCAGCTGCCTCAACTGTCCTCCAACTTCGAGTCTTCTGTCCCTGGGTTATATTTTAGCGGTCTTGCGAGCGCGAATTCTTTCGGTTCTGCGATGCGATTTCTCGTGGGATCGGGCTACACAGCGCGTCGCATAGCGTCGCATGTTGCGAAAAATCAACGCCTGCCTGCCGCACCGTTCGCCCAGCCGCAAAAGTGTCTGGAGAAGTGACGCGGCTGATCAAGATTGGCAAGGCAATGGTCCCGAGTTTGGATACGACATACCCAACCCTCATTCTAAAAGCGAGCCGCGGCGTCATCCACCATGGAGCTTTGGCGGTCGCTCGAACGCTCGGAAGGCTCGGCGTGCCCGTCTATGCGGTAGTCGACGACGGCTACGCGCCGCTGGCCTTGTCGCGGTATCTCACGAGAGCCTTCGTCTGGGAAAGTTGGCCAGTTGACCCGGCATCGTTCCTGAAGGAGATGTCGACGATCGCTGGATTCATCGGCCATCCCGCGATCATCGTTCCGATGGATGATTTGTCCGCCGTATTTGTTGCTGAGAACGCTGCCAGTCTTGCGCGATGGTTTCTCTTTCCGAAGGTCCCGCCGCAGCTTCCACGTCAATTGGCCAACAAGGCCAGTCTTCACGCCCTGTGTGCCAAGATTGGGATACCATCCGTACGGAGTGTCGTTCCCCATTCCATTGATGATGTCAGAGCGTTCGCCCAGGGCACAGCATTTCCGGTGGTGGCAAAGGCCGCCGACCAATGGCTGCTTCTGCATGACAGGTACAGCACGAAAGTGATCCAGACTCCAAGAGAACTGTTTGAGTTTTATGAAAAAATCTATTTTACAGAATACTCAAGCACAATTCTTCAGGAGTATATTGTGGGAGTTGATTGGATATCGCATGGATATTATAATAGGGAGAAGAATATTTATGTGACATTTACGGGGAGAAAACTAAGGGCCTATCCGGCCCGCGCCGGATCAACCGCGCTGGGCGTGTCTATCGGCAATGAAACACTGCGTTGCCAGAGCGAGAGATTCCTGAAGGCCGTCGCCTTTTCGGGGATCACCGACATCGATTGGCGAGAGGACGTGAGGGACGGGCAATACAAGATTTTGGACTGCAATCCGCGTGTCGGCCAGAATTTCCGAATGTTCGAGAACAGTGCGGCGATCGACGTGGTTCGGGCACAGCATCTGGATCTGACCGGGCGGTGCATTGACTGCGCTCCTATGATC
>JBAUNU010000160.1:0-15712 GCA_049579405.1 Methylocella sp. | reverse complement strand
CGAAGAATGCGACCCGGGTGACGTGCGTGTAATCCGACTCGAACGCCATGATGGCCACAAACGTCAACACCGCCCCCGGCGGGGCCAAAATGGCATACATCAGGGCCCACCGCTCCCAGGCCATGTGCATGAAGACAGCGACAATCAAGCCCGCCTTCACAACCATGAAGAGCAGGATCAGAGACCATCTGAGATATCCCTCGATGCCCAAGTAGTCGACGAGAAAAGAGCAAGTGCTCAGGACAAACAGCCATCCCCATACCGCCAGATAGAGCTTGATCGGGTGTTGTTGTCCCTCTTTGTGCGTCACTTTTTTTTCACGTACCGAAGATAGATGTGCCATGGTTTTCCCACTTACCAAACATAGAAGAAAGCGACCCGGATGAAGTGCGTGTAACCCGATTCAAACGCCATGATTGCCACGAACAGCAACACCGCCCCCGGCGGGACGAGAATGGCATACATCAGGGCCAGCCGCTCCCAGGCCATGTGCATGAAGACACCGACAATCAAGCCTGCCTTCACAAACATGAACAGCAGGATCAGAAACCATCTGAGATATCCCTCGAAGCCCAAGTAGTCGACGAGAAAAGAACAAGTGCTCAGGACAAACAGCCAGCCCCAGACTATCAGATAAAGCTTAATCGGGAGTTGGTGTCCGCCGCCGTGCGCCATGTTTTTTCCACGTACCAAGGACAGATACGCCATGTTTTTTCCGCTTACCAAAGATAAAAAAGCGCAAAGATGAAGACCCACACAAGATCGACGAAGTGCCAGTAGAGACCCAAGGTTTCGACGATCTCGTAATTCCCCTTCCGGCTGGTAAAATAGCCCCGCGCGTGACGGTCGAAATCTCCCCGCCAAACTTTTCGCGCAATGAGGAGCAGGAAAATCACGCCGATCGTCACATGCGTGCCGTGGAAGCCCGTGATCAAGAAAAAGGCCGCGCCAAACTGGTGTGCGCCCCAGGGGTTGCTCCAAGGCCGGACGCCTTCCCGGATCAGCGTGGTCCATTCGAAAGCCTGCGTTCCGACGAAAGTGGCGCCAAATGCCGCGGTCACCACCAACAAGACCGCGGTTTTGACGCGATCGCGGCGATAGCCGCAGTTGACGGCCATAGCCATCGTCCCGCTGCTGGTGATCAAGATCATGGTCATGATGGCGATCAGGAGGAGGGGGTATTTTTTGCCGCCGATGGTCAAGATGAAGACTTCACTGGTGTCCGGCCAAGGCACGGTCGTGGAGATTCGCACCGTCATGTACGAAAGCAGAAAACAACTAAAAATAAAGGTATCGCTCAGGAGGAAGATCCAGACCATGGCCTTGCCCCAGGGGACATTCTTGAACGCGCGCTGGTCCGAGGACCAGTCGGCGGCGAAGCCTTTCCAGCCCCCGGGCCGCGCGGGGGCTTCCAGCGTGTCTGTAAGCGCCGGTTCCGTCATTTGTATCCCCAACTCCTCTCTGGTTGCATTTTCAGGCAAGGCGGTCACCGGCCCACCCTCAGAAAATACGACAAATCAAAGCAACCAGTCCGTTGTCCGCTTCAATCGGACCTGTAAGCAACAGCAGACCGAATAAGACCAGCCAGACAAAAAGCAGAAAGTGCCAGTACGTCGCGCATAGTTCCACGCTCAAGCGCATTTGATCCAGCTTAACGCCTTGCCATGCCTTATCCATGGTTCTGCCCAAGGCCACCAGGCCGCCCAATATGTGCAGCCCGTGCACGCCGGTGATCAGGTAAAAGAAGGCGGCGGCCGAGTTGGCCGTCAAGTAATAGCCCGCGGCGTCGAGCTGCCGCCACGCGATGAGCTGACCGCCCACGAAAGCAAGCGCCATGGCGCCCCCTGCGAGAAGGCCGGCTCTCATGGCGTCCATCCTTCCCCGGCGCGCGGCAACCTGCGCCCATTGCAGCGCGCCGCTGCTCAAGATCAACACGCCCGTGTTGAGCCACAGCAGCTCCGGCACGGGCGCGGGTCTCCATTCCCCCATTTCCATTCGCATGGAATAGGCGCTGATCAAGAGCGCGAAGAGAATGCCGACGACGGCGAGAAACACCCCCAATCCAATCTTCGCGGCGGGCAGGGACGACGCGCCCGGATCGCCGATCGGGCCCGCCTCCAACCAGGGCTTGGAGGTCAGCCTTTGCTGCGCCAACCACCATGCGACGATAGTCACTAAGACAGCCAGGAACAGGTATAAAATATTCATGGCGGGCTTGCCTAACCTGCGGGGATGGCCGGGGGGGGCTGGTTTTGCGGCAGAAAATCCTGCCCGGCGCCCGGCACGCTATAATCGTAAGCCCAGCGGTAGACGACGGGCAAGTCCTTGCCCCAGTTGCCATGCCCGGGCGGGGTTTGTGGTGTCTGCCACTCGAGCGTGGTGGCCTTCCAGGGATTGCCGCCTGCAAGCTTGCCTTTGTACAGGCTCGATATCAGATTGAAAAAGAACACCACCTGGGTGGCGCCCACGACCAATGCCGCTACGGTGATAAAGATGTCCAGCGTCGCGACCGATGGCGGGACAAAGGCTGTCGCCCCCATCTCGTAATACCGGCGCGGCACGCCAAGAAAACCCAAATAGTGCATCGGGAAGTAAATCAGATAGGCCCCGAGGAACGTAACCCAGAAGTGAAATTGGCCCAGCCTCTCGTTCAGCATCCGCCCGGTGATCTTGGGGTACCAATGGTAGATCCCTCCAAAAACAACGAGAATTGGCGCGATCCCCATCACCATATGAAAGTGGGCAACGACGAACATCGTGGTTGAAAGCGAAACATCCACGATCGCATTGCCGAGGAACAGGCCGGTGATCCCCCCATTCACAAATGTGACGATAAATCCGAGGGCGAACAGCATCGGGACAGTGAGGTGGATGTCGCCACGCCATAGGGTCAGCACCCAGTTGTAGACCTTGATGGCGGTTGGGACGGCGATGATGAGCGTGGAGGTGGCGAAGAAAAATCCAAAAGGCGGGTTCATGCCGCTGATGTACATGTGGTGCCCCCACACTACGAAGCTGAGGACGGCGATTATCACTAACGCCCACACCATCATGCGATAGCCGAAGATGTTTTTTCGCGCATGGGTGCTGATCAGGTCGGAGACGATGCCGAAGGCCGGCAGGGCGACGATGTAGACCTCGGGATGGCCGAAAAACCAGAAGAGGTGCTGGAACAATATCGGACTGCCTCCAGCATATTTCAGGTGTTCTCCGGTTTCGACGATGGCCGGCATGAAGAAGCTAGTCCCGAGCACCCTGTCAAACAGCATCATGACGGAGGCGACGAAGAGCGCGGGGAAGGCCAGCAGCGCGAGGATGGTGGCCGTGAAAATGCCCCATACCGTCAAGGGCAGGCGCATCATGGTCATCCCCCGTGTGCGTCCCTGCAGCACCGTCACCACATAGTTCAAGCCGCCCATGGTGAAGCCGATGATGAACAGGATCAGGGAAACCAGCATCAGAATGATGCCCCACGGCCGCCCGGGGGTGCCTTCGAGGATGGCCTGGGGCGGATACAGGGTCCAGCCGGCGCCGGTGGGCCCGCCTGGCGCGAAGAAGCTCGCCACCAGGACCAGCACGGCGAGAAGATAGACCCAGTAGCTCAGCATGTTCACATAGGGAAAAACCATGTCCCTCGCGCCCACCATCAGCGGGATGAGGTAGTTGCCAAACCCCCCCAAGAACAGCGCGGTGAGCAAGTAGATCACCATGATCATCCCGTGCATCGTGACGAATTGATAGTAGTTGAACGGGGTGATAAACGAGAAGGTGCCTGGGAACGCCAGTTGCAGCCGGATAAACCACGACAACACCAGAGCCACCAATCCGATGCTGATCGCCGTGATTGAGTATTGGATGGCGATGACCTTGGCGTCCTGGCAAAAGACGTACTTCGTCACCCAGCTCTTTGGATGATAAAGCTCGACGTCTTCGACTTCGGCAGGCGGGATAGCTTCGGCTGCGCCAATATCGACCATCAACGTTCTCCTCTGTTCCTTCCTGACGCGGGTCAATAGGTTTCAGTTCAATCGCGGGGATCCCTACTTCCGCAAAGCCACATCCGCCTTCCAAAACCAGATTTATTGCCTCAGACTTGCTTTTTTGGCGTGTGCCGATAATTCCGCGAAAGTATGCTGCTTTTGCAGCCACGCCCGGTAGTCGCTCTCATTGTCAACCACGACACTGCCCCGCATCTGCGGGTGACCGACGCCACAGAAGGCCGCGCAGAGGGCTTCGAAAGTCCCAGTCCTGGTCGGGGTGAACCAGAAGTAGGTGACCAGACCTGGCATCAAATCCATCTTGGCCCGGAACTCGGGCACATAAAAGTCGTGCACGACGTCGATGGAGCGGAGCAATACCTTGACCGGCTTCCCGAGCAACAGGTGCAAATCGCCGTCGATCACGAGATCGTCTTGCCCGTCTGGATCGTTCGGATTTAAACCCAAAGGATTGTCGGAACTGATGTAGCTTGGATCGGTCGTGCCGAGCCGGCCGTCTTTCCCCGGCAGGCGAAAGCTCCATTGCCATTGTTGGCCCACGACCTCGATCACCGCCGCCCCTTTCGGGACCGCGATGTATTGGTACCAGACGACCAACCCCGGCCCCAACAGGGCCAAGACGGCCACCGTGGTCCCGATGCCGAGCGACCACTCCAGCTTATTGTTCTCCGGCTGGTACACCGCCCGTCTTCCCACCTGGTGCCGGAAGCGGAACACGCAATAGGCCATAAACAAAATAATGGCGATGTAGCCGGCCCCGGTGATCCAAAACGTGAGATTGATCGTGCCATCGATGTAACCCCAGTTCGACGCAATCGGCGTCATCCACCACGGGCTCAGAACGTGAAACAACACGGAGCCGATCACGACCAAAACCAGGACAAGCGCGAAGGCTATAGCCATCCCTTAATTCATCCTTGCCTAAAAGGGTGCCGGTAGGAATTTTCGCGCCGAGCCAGCGATCGTCAGGATTTGGGTGAGGCGGCGGGTTCGGCCTGAGGCGGTGCCGGCCCGCCTCTTGCGCTAGGCGCCGCCAAATCTCGCACCTTGGAGGACGTCTGGCAATGGCGCAAAATGTCGCCGGTCGTGGGCCGACGTCCTGCTACCGGTCCGGTCCTTGGAAAAAACCCCATGCCATGCCGTGCCCAAATATTCATCACTGCGCAATGAATTAGAGTCTTAAGGGCGGTTTCATGGCGAATTTTGCTCCCCCGCTCTCTTAACTCGGGATTCGGCGGCCGTCGGTCGAGGCGCGTGTGAGCCATTTGAATCTCTCGCTCCCAGACCGGGTTCCTAGCTAACACTGCAAAAACAGACACCGACCGCCTACGCCGCGACCGGCGCCGGAATTGCGGGATATGGATCATAGGCCTCGATCACGATGTCCTCGAGGCGGAAATCGAAGATCGATTTGACGTGCGCGTTGAGCTTCAACCGGGGCAACGCGCGCGGCGCGCGGGTGAGCTGGAGGCGCGCCTGTTCGAGATGATTTTCATAGAGATGCGCATCGCCAAGAACATGCACGAAATCGCCAACATCGAGGCCCGCGACCTGCGCGACCATAGTGGTGAGAAGCGCGTAGCTTGCGATGTTGAAAGGCACCCCCAAAAATACGTCCGCCGAACGCTGGTAGAGCTGGCATGAGAGTCTCTTCCTGCCATCAGCCCCCTCCGCGACATAAAACTGAAACAGGCAATGGCAGGGCGCGAGCGCCATTGCCGGCATATCGGCGGGGTTCCAGGCGGACACGATCAAACGGCGGGAAAAGGGAGTTTGCTTGATTTCCTCAACGACCGAGGAAATCTGGTCGATGACCCGCCCGTCCGGTGCCTGCCACGCGCGCCATTGCTTTCCATAGATGGGTCCGAGATCGCCGTTCTGATCCGCCCATTCGTCCCAGATGCCGACGCCATGGGCCTTGAGATAGGCGATATTGGTGTCGCCGCGCAAAAACCACAAAAGCTCGTGGACGATGGATTTCCAATGCAGCTTTTTGGTGGTGACGAGCGGAAAGCCTTGGCGCAAGGCGAACCGCATCTGATGCCCGAAAAGCGAGCGGGTTCCGGTCCCGGTGCGATCGGGCTTCACCTCGCCGTCGCTGAGAATTTTGGCGAGGAGATCGAGATAGGTTTGCATCGGCAAAGCTTAGCGATTTTCGCGGGCCAAAAGACCGAACCCCCTGCCCGCCAAGAATTTTTAAGGGGTGAGCCGAAGACTCTCCTCGACATGGGCAAGGGTGGCCTTTTCGGCGTCGCTGATTTGCACGCCGCCAAAACCTAAAAAACCGCCCTCCTTCGATGCCTCGGCCACTGACTGGCTGATATGCTGCAGAAAGGCCTTGAAGGAAGCGGCATCTGCGGGAGGCTTGGCATTAATTATGGCTGCTGCCTGCTTGAATTATGGCTGTTGCCTCCTTGATGACTTCAAGAGCTTTGGTCACGATTTCCGCAGGCTTTTTGCCAGAGAGTTCTGCCCTCAGCCCTTCGGGCGATGGACCGGCCTTCCGCCGTCTCGTACTCGCCCGCGACGGCCCTAACGAGTTCTGCGGAGCTGGAATCATGCGCAGCGCCCATGATCGACCGCGCGCTAGCGATACTCTCTTTGAGTGTGCCCCAAAGCCCGCTAGGATCGGCCGCGGTCACCGCGCTCCCTGCCATCATTGCGCTTTCAAGAAGCGTCTGCCATGCATCGGAAGTGAAATCCGGATTGCTACCCGTTGGTCTTCCTCACTTGCTGGTGCCATCCCTGTCTCTATCGCGGTCCCTGTCCACGTCGGAGAACAGCCGTTCTTTCACCTCGCTGATGGCCCGCTCGACCGCTGCCTCACGTTCGGGAGAAATCACACGTGGTTGGCTCATCGGCCGTGCGACTCGCAATTTCTCATCTGCCGCCTTCGACCCCTTGCCCCACACCTCGGCCAGCTTGTTGTCCATCTGGCGCTGCGCATCCGTCGTCATCTTCTTTACTCCTCTTTGGGCAGCAAGGTCGCTGCCGCCACACTTTCGTTGATTAGCCAGTCCTGAAACGCTTCGCTTTCGAGATCCTGCAATAAATTCTCGTCACTGTCGAATACAAGCACCCCGAGCGGCTCATCCCGCTGCTCGGCGGATCTGGCCCACTCGCTGGCCCGAAGAAAGATAGGCACGGCCAGGACTGAGCGCAATGCGGGCCAAAGCAGAGCTTGCTCGTATTTCGTCATCATCCATGGCACCGGGAGCTGCAACTTGCCAGCGCCGTCTCGCTCGCATCGGCGGCCCTGCCTGCGCGGACGGCACGGATTTCGCGCGGCCTGCCTGCTCATATCGCCTGCCTTGCCCGCCCGCACGATTTTCGCATTGTGCCTCCCAGCCTAGCTCCATGAAACGTACGCGTCCACAAGTCCCTTGCCACGGCCGGGATTTCGAACCGGATTTACCCGGCCAGCGGACTCGGCATCATGTGCTCATTGCTCACCCTTAGAGCACTCGGCGGCTGCATAATCCTTTACTCGCGACGCGCCTATCCTTCCAGTTCGCGGCATTGGCAAACCAAGAGCCGTCCCAGTTGTCGCCGCGTCGATAAGGATCCGCGCGATAAAAAAGCGTCATGCCGCTCTCCGAGGGAGGCATGCGTGGCCTTCCTGGCGCCGGAATGTCTTAAGCCGATGTTCATCGGCCGTGGCGCCGCGACGGCGACGATACCGCCCGATCCGTGCACCAAGCCTGACAACGAGGAAGGTTTACTGCGCTTTCTCCTTCATCCACCGGATCGCATAGGGCTCGGAGAACAGGCGGGCGGGGAGGTAGGCGGACGGACGGGCGGGGGCGGCGAGGAACTTATCGACCGTGGCGGCTTTGCTGTCGTGCACCCACGGGCGTCGTGCCAGCTCGCGGTCGTTGAGCCAGTATTGGCTCCAATCCGCCGTGGTTTCGATGAGTTCGCGCGCATAGTCCGGGCCGTATTCCAGCGCGCCCTCGACGACGACATCGATGTAGGATTCCAGCAGCGGAAAGCTGGCATCGGGTTTCGGCAGGCCTTCGCCCGGCACACCGCCCGGGGGTTCCGGAACATAGACCCAGATATGGCCCGCTTCCGGCAGACGTTGCCAAGAGACTGCCTCGATGTCGTCGCGCGGCACTTCCACCCGGGCATAGCCCTCCTCGTGGGCGTCGAACTTCGACATGTCGCCGCCTTCGACCGGGTAGAGCACGCCGTTGATCGTGCCCGCGCTCTCGCCCTTATGCGGCTTTCGCAGGCCAAGCGCGGTGAAGCCGGAGGGCGAACGGTCGTTCCAGGTGCGGACGTAGCCGAAGGCCGCGGAGACGCGCACCGGGATGGCTGGAATCGGGGCGCTGGCGGTGGAATTGCGGGACGCGGTGTTAATCAGCGATCCGTAGCCGAAGATGAACTCGGTGGGGGCATCCGGCAATTTACGGCCCCACCAGTCGGCGGCCCTAGCGCCATTCGGCAATGCGGCAACGCTCGCGGCCGCGAAGGCGAGGGCAATCATCTTTCGGCAACATTGGCGCGTCTCCACGTCTGTCCAATGCCCAAGGAGAGCTTGGACCAACCGGCATTCCCCAGATGACCAAGGAGCCGCCAAAAACATATGAAGCCTCCTCTTACCCTGGGAGCTTACCGCATTGGCCGCACGCGGCCAAGGGTACGCCTTTGCACAAAGAGCCGCGCGGCAAGTTATCCCCATGCGCGCCGCCGTTCTTTTCGCGCATTCCGCTTTGAAAAGTGCGCCATACGGTTTATATTGGCAGTGCCGCCTTGCGCGGCTACGGCGATAAACGGCGTCGAAATAAGCTCTTCGGACCCGGGGGCGGTACCCGGCGCCTCCACCAAAGCCCGTTGCTGAAGGCGCGATCGAAGGCGCGGCAGCGGCGGGTTCCGGCGGGGGCGAAATAGGTTCGACGGGGAGTGTAAAAGACGATCCTTTGCCCGGCATGGTTCCGCCGTCATCGGGCCAAAACTTATAGTTGCTAATGACAACTATGCTCCGGTGGCTGTTGCCGCGTAATGCGGTAATAGTACCGAAATTAAGCCCTTGGAGGTAGCACTTCAAGGCGGGGTCCGGAGGCACCTGGCAACAGAAGCCTCCACTTTCGCCAATCGAGTGCGTTTGATATTTTCGCGTTGGGATTTTTGTTCAAAATTGCGTGGACGAGCGGGTTGAATGGCTGGCGACCTGATCCGTTACGATCTCCTTGTCCAGGACGCCGTGCGCGGGGTCGTGCGGAGAGTCCTTTCCGATGTGGCGCGCGATGGGGTTCCGGGAGAGCATCACTTTTACATCGGTTTTCGCACCCATGCGCGTGGCGTTCGGCTTTCGGCGCGGATGCGCGAGCTTTATCCGGACGAAATGACGATCGTGCTGCAGCATCAGTTTTGGGATCTGAGCGTGACCGGAGAGGCTTTCGAGGTCGGTCTTTCGTTCCAAAACATACCGGAAATGCTGCTCATTCCGTTCGATGCGGTGACCCGTTTTGCCGATCCGTCGGTGGGATTCGAGTTGCGGTTCGCGATCGAGGACGAGGCGGCCGGCGCCGGCGATACCGGAACTTCGCCGCCGCAAACGGCGCCCGTGAGCGTATCGGCGCCCTTGGCCCGGGTGCCGGCCTTGCCGGACGCCGGGGTGGCGCGCGAGGATGCGGCCGAACTGGCGGAGCCTGTGGAGGCCGCGCATAATGGTGAACCCAAGGTCGTCTCGATCGACGCCTTTCGCAAAAAGAGCTAGGGCTGGCTGATGTTGGTCAATTGGGTTCCCAAAGGGCGGCGGCGAGAGCAGCAGCGTGGCTGTCCACGCGCCCCGGAAAATCCCCGCGCAAAGATCACCACGGCGCTCACATTTTTCGATTGCGAAATGGTCGCCAAACACCCGCGCGAACGATTGAGATGCGGATTGGGGCGAGGCGCAGGAAATCAACCGCGTCGCGGGTCAGGTTTTCAAAATCCTTGGCTCGCCCGCCGCAACGGTTGAGCCAAGCGAAGTTGCCCTCATGGCAGCTTGTGGACTGCGCCGATCGTGCGGGGCATCGAATATGCGCGCTGTCAGGCCGCCTTTCACCGCTCGCTCAACCCGCCGGCGAGAGTCGGGATATCGAGCGGCCGGAAACCGTAATGGTTTAGCCAGCGGATGTCGGCCTCGAAGAAAGCCCGCAAATCCGGCATGCCGTATTTCAGCATGGCGATACGATCGACGCCCACGCCCCAGGCAAACCCTTGATAAATGCCGGGATCGAGGCCGCAATTTCTCAAGACGTTCGGATGCACCATGCCGCAGCCCAAAATTTCGAGCCAATCCTCGCCTTCGCCAAAGCGCATCTCGCCGCCTTTGCGAGAGCATCGGATGTCGACCTCCATCGACGGTTCGGTGAACGGAAAATAACTCGGCCGGAACCGCATCTTGACATCTGCCACCTCGAAGAAGGCTTTGCAAAATTCCTCGAGAATCCATTTCAGATGGCCAAGATGCGCGGAGCGGTCGATGACGAGACCCTCGACCTGATGAAACATCGGCGTATGCGTCTGGTCGGAATCACAACGGTAGACGCGCCCCGGGCAGATGATCCGGATCGGCGGCTTTTGCGTCAGCATCGTGCGCACCTGAACCGGGCTCGTATGCGTGCGGAGCAACTTGCGCGCGCCATCCGGGCCGGGGTTGAAAAAGAAAGTGGCGTGCATGTCGCGCGCCGGATGGTCCGGCGGAAAATTCAGTTTCGTGAAATTATAATCGTCGGTCTCGATGTCCGGCCCTTCGGCGATGGCAAATCCCATGTCGGCGAAAATGACCGTGAGTTCATCCATCACCTGGCTCACTGGATGGATGCGCCCGGCCTCGATCCCATGCGGGCGCACCGGCAAGGTGACATCGGCGATCTCCGCCTTGAGGCGGGCCTCGAGCGTCGCTTCCTTCAGAACCGCGCGCCGTGCCGCGAGCGCTTCCGTCACTTCGTCCTTGAGCGCGTTGACCGCCGCCCCACGCTCCTTGCGCTCGTCCGGCGCCACCCTGCCAAGGCTCGCTAGCAGGGCCGAAACCCTGCCCTTTTTTCCAAGCGCCGCGACCCGCACGCCTTCGAGCGCGGCTTCGTCTTGAGCGGCGGCGATTTGCCCAAGAATTTGCGCTAGAAGCGTTTTAAGGTCCGGCACGTTTGGCGATCCAGGCGAAGCGCTGAGCGGCTTTTGCCACGCCCGCACAACTATGTCGAGACGCGCGTAACGCTATTCGCTCCGCGTGGCGGACGCGATCCAGTCCAGATAGGCTTTCGCGCCGTTCTCGAACCCTACCTCGACAATCTCGGGATTGGAGTAAGTGTGCGCCGCGCGAATGGCCGCTTCGACATTCGCGTAGTCGTTCGACTTGGTCTTGCAAAACAGCATCCATTCATCTGCGTGTTGCACCGCGTCTTCCCACCGGTAAACGCTTTCGATTGGAAATATCTGGACGCAGGCGGCAAGACGCTCTTCGACGAGACGCGTCGCGATCAGCTTCGCCTCTTGCTTGCTGCCGCAAGTTGTCATGACGAGCGCGAAACGGGTTGGCATGAAAATCCGCCGAGGTTCGATTGTTCTAGCGCCGGGCGCCGATCCGTTTCGTCGCGGCATGGAGCCAGCGGCGGGCCTTTGGCTCGGCCAGCGGCGAAATTTCCCGCCACACCCGCGCGTGATAGGCGTTGAGCCAGGCGATTTCCTCGCCGTCGAGGAGTTTGGGCTCGATGAGCGCGAGGTCGAGCGGCGCGAGCGTCAGCGTCTCGAAACCCAGCATCTCGCGTTCGGCGCCCGCGATCTCCCGGTGCTCGACCACGACCAGATTTTCGATCCTGATGCCCCAATGCCCGGCATGATAAAAGCCCGGCTCATTGGAAAGGATCATGCCGGGTTCGAGCGCGGCCGGCCCGAGCTTCGAAATCCGCTGCGGCCCTTCGTGAACGGATAAATAAGAGCCGACGCCGTGGCCGGTGCCATGGTCGAAATCGAGACCCGCCCGCCACAAGGGAACCCGTGCAATGGCATCTATTTGCGCGCCGGTGGTGCCCTTGGGGAAAACCGCGCGGGCAATGGCGATATGGCCCTTGAGGACGCGGGTGAACCGGTCGCGCATCAAGGCGGTTGGCTTGCCCACCGCAAGGGTGCGGGTGATGTCGGTCGTGCCGTCCTCATATTGACCGCCCGAATCGATCAAAAATATCCCTCTGCGGATCTTCGCATTGGTCTTGATGGTCACGCGATAATGCGGAACGGCGGCATTGGCGCCGGCGGCGGCGATGGACGGAAACGAAACGTCCTTCAGCTTGCCCGTGCCGCGGCGGAAGGTCTCGAGCGCTTGCGCCGCATCGATCTCGCTGAGATGTCCGCCCGGCGCATGGATTGCGAACCAAAGCAGAAAGCGGACCACCGCGGCCCCGTCCCGCAAATGCGCTTTCCGCGCGCCTTCGAGTTCGGCCGCGTTCTTGCGCGCCTTCATCGAGACGATAGGATCTTGGCCCAACTCGCAGGCGCCGCCGGCCTCTTTCAGAATCGCGACGAGCTTGGCGGGCGCCGTGGCCGAATCGAACAAGACTTTCTTGCCTTGCTTGCCAAGAACCCGGAGATCGCGCGCGAGACGCTCCGGCTCTTCAATATCGGCAAGGCGAGATAGCTTTTCGCGCGTAGGATTGTCGAGCTTGCGCGAGTCGACGTAAAGGTGCGGCTTGGCTTCCTTCAAGATCAGCGCATAGCCGAGCGGCAGCGGGGTATGCGCGACGTCATGTCCGCGGATGTTGAAGACCCAGGCAACCGCGTGCGGATCGCTGACCAGCAACGCATCCTTGGCCCCGAGCGCGGCGGCGGCGCGGGCGAGTTTCCGTTTCGCGTTCTCTCCGGCAAATCTGAGCCCATGCAGGGTGATTTTGCCAAGCGGGGGCGCCGGGCGATCCGTCCAGATCGCGTCGATCGGGTTCGGCTCCACGGCAACGAGTTCGGCCCCCGCGGCGTGCGTTGCCTTACCGAGGCCCTTCACCTGGCGAGGCGTGTGCAGCCAGGGATCGTAGCCGAGCCGCGCCCCCGGGCGAAGATTGGCTGCGAGCCAATCCGAAGGACTCGTCTCGGTCCATGCCACCGGTTTGAAGATCGAAAGATCGACTTGATCCTTGACCGCCAGGCTGTAGCGGCCATCAACAAAGATCGCGGCGCGACCCTTGAGCACAATGGCGAGCCCCGCCGAACCGGTGAAACCGGAAAGCCAGGCGAGGCGCTCTTCGCAAGCCGCGACATATTCGTTTTGGTGTTGATCCGCCCGAGGAACCAAAAACCCGTCGAGTCCGAGGCGGGCGAACTCGTCCCGCAAAGCCGCGATCCTGACCGCGCCCTGCGAGGGATCCGCCCGATCCTCGAAGGATTGATAGAGACTTTCGAACATCCGGCCAGAGTAGGACCACTCCGCCTCCCCCGCAACATGAACGAAGCATCGGAAATGCCCTTCCGATGCGGAGCGGCACGGACTGGCGAGAAGGCCATTTGAGCTCGAAACACGCGGGGTTTTTCGAGGCGCGGGAATTCAGCTTCGGTCGCGGCAGCGCCAATTCCCGGAAAGGCCGCGATCGCGCTGAAGATTCCGGTCATCCCTCATTACATTTGGGTTCGAGAGCATTGAATGCAGGTGCAGAGGGGTCCAATTTGCGTCATTTGCGGATGCAACGATTCCGCTCTCGATTGGTTTCTTTTTAAACAAGCAAGCGTGGCGTGGATACCGCGGGGGTACCCATGGATGCCAAGAAAAGTCAAAGTACAAATGGGGAAACGGCAAGCCCCGCCGCCGCGCACTCGACAGACGAAACCGGCGCCTCAATTCACGATCAAGGCGACACCTTAGCCGAGACCCCCGCTAAGCCAAGCCCACCAACGGATCGTAACCAAATGCAAAGGCGGCGTTTGCTGATGGCAGGACTCGCCATCGTGATGCTGGCAATTGCCGCTGTGTTCGGCGTTCCCTGGATTCGGGAGATTCTCACCACCGTTTCGACCGATGATGCGTATGTGAACGGTCACGTGACGTTCGTGGCGGCCCGCGTGCCTGGTCAGGTGTTAAGGGTACTGGTAGACAACAATAACCGCGTACGCAAAGGAGATCTCCTCGTCGAACTCGACCGGGAGCCATATCAGGTCACAGTCGCCGTCAAGAAAGCGGCTGTCGATACGGCAAAGGCGGACCTCGATGCGGCTAAGGCTAATGTGCGTGGCATTGAAGCAAGGGCCAGGAGTCAACGCTGGAAACTCCAGCACGCTATAGAGGACGTCGAAAACCAGATCGCACTTCTTCATGCGAAGATCGCCGCCCTGGATAAGAGCAAAGCCACGCTGACATTGGCAGAGGCGGAATTCAACAGAACAAAAAAATTGGTTGCCTCTGCAGTAGCGACCCGCGAGGAGTTTGACCGGCGGGAAGCAGCGCTATCGGTTGCCCGTGCAGAAGTTACCCAAGCCCTAGATGATATTCACCAAATTCGTGCCTCATTGGGGCTGCCGGCGGAACCTGAGAATGGCGGAGACCTAGGCCAAGTGCCGCCCGATCTCGATCAGAATTTTTCATCGGTGCGGCAGGCACAGTCAGAATTGATCCAGAGTGCGGCTGAGCTGGGCACTATCCACTCCTTCAATCAAACCCCGAAACAGATGCTTGAGGAGTTCTATAAGCGTGATGCAAACGGCGACATTGACAAAATACTTGCCGGGCTGGTGCCGGGGGCGCCGGCCGTCAAGCAGGCCGAGGTGAAACTCGAATCTGCCGAACGCGATCTTGATCAAGCCGAATTAAACCTTCGCTATTGTGAGATAATCGCGGAAATTGACGGCGTTGTCACACGCCGCAATGTCAATCCCGGCAACAATGTTTTGGCTGGGCAAGGTCTGATGGCGATCCGCTCGCTTCGCGAAATCTGGGTCGACGCCAACTTCAAGGAGACGCAGCTGCGGGCTCTGCGCATCGGCCAGGCAGTCGACCTCTATGTCGACATGTACGGCGACCGGCACGTTTTCCGTGGCCGGATCTCCGGCTTTACGATGGGCACCGGCTCGACGTTGGCGCTGCTGCCGCCCCAGAACGCCACGGGCAATTTCGTCAAAGTGGTGCAACGATTGCCGGTGCGCATCGAGCTTCAAAACTACGACCCAAACAAGGATCCTCTGTTCATCGGCCTTTCCGTTGTCCCCTACGTCTATATTAATAGGCCGGCGACAGGACCCGACGCTGGGAAGGTTCTGCAAACCTCCGCGCCTCAATCACCGGCACCCGCTCTGACTGCGATCCCGGGGGGCGGCGCCAAATGACAGAGGCGGCGATTGCGCTTCGCGGCCCAAGCGCGGCGACGAACCCTTGGCCGGTGGCCGCCGCTGTGGTGGTGCCGACCTTTATGGAGGTGCTCGACACGACAATCGCTGTGGTCGCGCTGCGTTATATCGCAGGCGGCCTGTCGGCGACGGTCAACGATGGCGAATGGGTTATCACGAGTTACCTTGCCGCCAACGCCATTATCCTGCCGATCACCGGCTGGTTGATCAACCGCTTCGGCCGCCGCAACTACTTCCTCGCGTCGATTGCTGTATTTACTGTAGCCTCGGGGCTGTGTGGCGTGGCCACGAGCCTTATACCAAGTCTTGATGATCATGACCGGTAGACCCAGACCCTGGTCCCGATGGACATGATTTTCCAGGGCATGTCGATGAGCTTATTCCAGGCGAAGCAGCAATGGTCG
>JBAUNU010000159.1:0-2274 GCA_049579405.1 Methylocella sp. | reverse complement strand
GAGGAAGGCCGCGACGGGCGGCAAGAGCGGGACGCGGAGGCGGCGGATATCCTGACCGAAAAGATCGACAAGCGCGCGGCTTTGGCGGCATCAGCGCCCCTTCCGCTTCCCCGTCCGGCGCAGCCCGGCGATGCTACTTTCGCTTTCGCCGATATGCCCATCCCGCCCGCGCGGCCGATCTCGGCTACCCGCGTGGCCGCACTCGCGGCCGATCAGACGCAAGGCGAAGGCGGCAATCAGGTTTCCAAGAGCTTCACCAAGAGCGAAGCGACTGATGCCGCCGCGTCAAGCGCAAATTCACCCTTGGCACGCGCGGCAAATCTCCCTGTTGTGATCACCCAAGGGCCCAAGGATCACGCCGGCGTGCCGAAGCAAGTGCTTGCGTTCGCCTCGGAGACGCCGGTAGAGGATCCGCGCGGCGCGGCGCCGAGCAAGACGCCGGGCGACACCATGAGCGGACCGGCCACGCAATCGCCTGTCGCGGCGGCGCGCTTCGACCGGGCCAAACTTCGCGGTCTCGCCGGCGATATTTCAACCGCGAGTTTCCCGGCACAGTCGATCCTTGGACAGTCCTTCACCGGCCTGCGCCTGGCGGCCCGCAACATTCCCGATGCGCTTTCGAACAGGGCTTCGGCGGATTATGTCGCGGCCTTCAGGACAACGCCAAGCGATCTCGACCCCAGCCATTTCACCGGAGCGGCGACCAAGCCCCTCGCCCTCGCGCAAGGCTTTGTCCGCATCACCGAAAGCCCGGTGCCGCTTCGCCGAAATTGAGCCTGGACAATTTCGCCGCGGCCGCTTCCGCGCCAAACGCGGCGAATCCAAGAACCCTAAAGTACCTGCTGACCGCTTGAGGTGGAACGGGCCATGGTCCGCCGCGATGCGCGCCCTTGCGGGCGCCTCTCTCAATTATCCAAAAAGCTGCGCAGCTTGCGTGAGCGTGAGGGATGCTTCAGCTTGCGGAGCGCCTTGGCTTCGATCTGGCGAATGCGTTCGCGCGTCACCGAGAATTGCTGGCCGACCTCTTCCAGCGTATGGTCGGTGTTCATGCCGATCCCAAAGCGCATGCGCAACACGCGCTCCTCGCGCGGCGTCAAGGAGGCGAGCACGCGGGTTGCCGTCTCGCGAAGATTCGATTGGATCGCCGCGTCGATCGGCAAAATCGCATTCTTGTCCTCGATGAAATCGCCAAGATGGGAATCCTCCTCGTCGCCGATCGGGGTTTCGAGCGAGACCGGCTCCTTGGCGATCTTCAAGACCTTGCGCACTTTTTCGAGCGGCATCGCGAGTTTTTCGGCGAGTTCCTCGGACGTCGGTTCGCGGCCGATCTCATGCAGCATCTGGCGCGAGGTCCGCACGATCTTGTTGATCGTCTCGATCATATGCACCGGGATGCGGATCGTGCGCGCTTGATCGGCGATCGAACGGGTGATCGCCTGTCTTATCCACCAGGTCGCATAGGTCGAGAATTTGTAGCCGCGCCTGTATTCGAATTTATCGACGGCCTTCATCAGGCCGATATTGCCCTCTTGGATCAAATCCAAGAATTGCAGGCCGCGATTGGTGTATTTCTTGGCGATCGAGATCACCAGGCGGAGATTCGCCTCCACCATCTCCTTCTTGGCTTGACGCGCCTCCCGCTCGCCCTTTTGAACGAGATGGACGATTCGGCGAAATTCCTGAATCTCGAGGCCCGTCTCGGTCGCGAGCCCGTGAATTTCCGAAAGCAGCTCCTTGATCTGCTCCTTCGCGCGGGCAACGAAATCCTTCCAGCCGCGGCCGCCGAGTTTCGACACCCGCAAAAGCCATTTCGGGTCGAGCTCGGAATTTTGATAATTTTTGAGAAAATCCTCGCGCCTGACACCCGAACCCTCGGCCAGCCGCAACAGCCTTGTCTCAAGCCCAATCAAGCGCTTGTTGATGTCGTAAAGCTGATCGACCAGCGCCTCGATCCGGTTCGGATTGAGCGAAAGCGAGTTGACGTAGGTGATGATTTCCTTCTTGAGCGTTTTGTATTTGCGCTCCTGGGACGGGGTCAGGGTTTCGTTCTTCAGCTTATTGACGACGTTTTGATCCTGCAGACGCCTGAGCTTTTTGTAGGCGCTGGCAATCTTCTCGAACGTTTCGAGAACCTTGGGCTTGAGTTCTGCCTCCATTGCCGACAGGGAGACCGAGTTGTCCATGTCGTCTTCCTCGTCGAAGGCCTCTTCGGCAATTGGCGCATCGAGGCCGCCGTCCTCGCTTGCCGGCTGCAGCCGCGCCGGCGGGTCGAGC
>JBAUNU010000158.1:0-3218 GCA_049579405.1 Methylocella sp. | reverse complement strand
GGGGCGCTAACGCGCGGAAGTATCGGGACAATTCGGGCGACCGTGGAACCTGAAAATACACAGTCATATCAGGGAGGTGTATGGCTGGGGGACCTGGATTCGAACCAAGATTGACGGAGTCAGAGTCGCTTCCCCGGGCACAAGCGGATCGTTCATTCCGGTGAGACTTTCATAGCGTCGGTTGAAGAAGCCAAGCTGTCCCATGCCAACCTCTCGCGCTCAGAGCATGAGAACCTTGAATCTGATTTGCGTGGTGGGGGGAAGCGCCTATTTTTCGAGATGCCCTTTAGAATGTAGTGGGGTCATGTTTCGCGCAAAACGCGACCCATTGCGGTGCCAAGGTGAGAGCGCAGCGAGAAAGACGATCTGAGCGGCGGTGAATGGACCTGCCGAACCGCCGTGACGCACTGAAAACGCCTCAGCCCAAGCATTGGACCCAAACGAAGTTTGATGGGTAGGTGATCCCGCTCGTTCAAATTGTCGAGGACCCCGATCGCACTTTGGTCCGCTCGTCGCGCTGATGGCCGAGGATTTGCCGCGCCGCCCGGTGTGAAGGCGTGATGGCGCGGCAGCCGGCGGCCCGCCTGGTCGGTCACGAATCTATCGGTTCAATCCTGCGGCATATCGAAGTCGCCGGACCAGATGCCGATCCGTGCCTCTTGCGCAGCCACGCGCCGCCGCAAACGCCGCCGTCCGCGCCGATCGCGAGGCGCGGTTCTTTAGCATTTGCATCATATGCGCCAATCCTAAACGAGCGGCGAGAAATCTCGCGATGAAGCTTGCGCGACATGCCGTGCAACTCCCCCGTGCCTCAAAGCGGTGACGAGATGGCGCG
Organism: Methylocella sp.; assembly: GCA_049579405.1. Lineage (GTDB taxonomy): Bacteria > Pseudomonadota > Alphaproteobacteria > Rhizobiales > Beijerinckiaceae > Methylocapsa. The sequence continues at coordinate 2,383 of JBAUNU010000158.1, read as the reverse complement.
CCGCGATGCCGTCGGTATCGTTGCTGAGAAACGGTGGCCGCCAGCGGCGGCACATTCTTTATAGTCTGTCATACCCAGCGCGAGGAGAGGCTTTCCTTCGTGCTCGTTCACTTCACTGGTTCGGTCGGCGGACACCAGGATCGCGCGACCTGTTTTGGTGTAAATTTGCGATGCTCCTGGCGGAACTTTGAGCCTGATCATGACGTCAGATCGCTCCTTGCGACTTTGTTCTGCCAGTTGCCGGTAATACTCCAGGATACCCCATCCTGATTTTCTCTGCTTGGCCCAACCCAGTGCCTGCGATGTCCAGTCAACCCGATCATCGTGTTTCCCGTTCGGGAATGTGGTCAGTTCGTGCAGATACTCGGCGAGCCAGTGTGCCTCGCGCGGAAAGACAAACGAAGCCATTCTCCATTGTTCCTGTTTGAGCATGCAGACGCATGAGCTTGTCGCCCTCTGGTTTGAAGCGTGTAGCCGCATGCACGCCCGCTTCGACCAGCTCTTGAATGAGCTGCGTACCTGAGGCCTTGTCCTCGATGAGAATGACGGTCGGCCCGAACGCCTGCGCCTGCTCTTGAACAGCGCACTTCAAGGAAGGATAGTCCATGCGCCTTCGCAGAACGTGGAGTAGATAGAATCGATTTTCTTTCATCCCCCAAGTGGCGCACACGCTGTAATCACTGAGTTCCGTCGGCTTGTTGGCAGTATCCCAGCTTTGGATGATTTGATCGAATCTGTCCGGCAGCGCATTTGGGTCATAGCGCTTGAACCAGTTTTCCTTGACCATGCCGCCTCCGAGCGGAGCCGGCGCCTGCTGATACTGACCTGCGAAATTGTATTCGCCGATCGTCCGGCGGATGCGTTCCAAAGTCTCGCTCGACTCTCGCTCGGAGTGCAGGATTTCACCAGCACGGCGGGTGAACCTGGACGGTCCCCACGGCGTCTCGATCGCGTGCTCCTCGTCCCGCTCCGCGATCGCCGGAAAACAAACCACCTCCCAACCTTACGTGACCCACGAGATCGTCTTCATGGAGGCGCAGCATGATGAGGATGATACAGCCCTTTTTCTTGTCGTTGAGTCAAAGGGTATGGTCGTACCAGTTGTTGACGCCGCGGCGCTGGCTTTCGGAGAGCGCCTCGTCGGGTTTCAGGGGATCATCGATGGTGATGAAATCGGCACCACGACCAGTCAGAACCCGCCTACCGAAGTCGCGAGCCGAAATCCTTGCTTCGTGGTCACGAACTCCTGAACCGCCTGCTTGTGGGCAGAGAGGCGGGTCGGGAAAAAAGCTTGATACCAACCGGACATCATGATCGTGCGACAATCGCGCGCGAGCTTATCGGACAGCTCCTGCCCATCGCTCACACATATGATCTGCGCTGCGGGGTCATGTCCAAGCAACCAGGCTGGGAGCGCGACCGAAGCGCAAATCGACTTCAGATGACGGGGCGGGATATTGATGATGAGGCGCCGGATCTTACCCTGCCGGCATTCCTCCAGCTTCGCGGCCATAACTTCGACGTGCCAGTTCATCAGGAGCCGGGTCTGAGGATTGATTTCGAGAAAGCAGCGGCCGATGAAGGCACAGAAATCTTGCCGAAGGACTGCCGCGTACTCGGTGGGGGTCAGAACTTTCATCGGAACCTCAGTGTCCCATTTGCCGGATGCGGGCAAAGAGCAGCTGCATGACCTGCCGGTCTGCTTCCTCGACGACCTTCGTCTGCTCCGGCACATTCCCGCGATCTTCAAAGAGCTGGACCATTCCCAACACAATTGCGAGGCCTTGGACTCGCCTGAGGCTCCCTTATTCGCGACCTGCGGGGTCATGGCTTCGAGCTTGCGTCGTCCGTTCTGGGTGACAACCACCGGCTCGTTCAGCGCCGCCATGATGAGTGTCGCCAAGTTCTTCGAGCCTCTAGCGCGGCCGTTCGGATTGAACTGAGTTTGCCGCGGCGGTTTGCCGTAGCCGACCGCGTAGTCCCACTTGCAATCATTGGCCATCGTGCTCCTCCGCGTCTGCTTCGAGACTGCTGAAGCTTCGGCCGGTTGCCGCGTGGCGGGCGCTGTCGCCGGTGAAGGCCTGCCAACGCCGGATGATGGTGTCGATGTACACCGGATCGATTTCCAGTCCATAGCAGCGCCGCCCGGTGCGTTCGGCGGCGATGATCGTGGTACCACTGCCCAGGAAACCGTCGGCACCACCTCGCCACGCCCGGAGCAGTCCAGGATAGCGTCGGCGACCATGGCGACCGGTTTCGCGGTCGGATGCAGCGCCAACAGGTTGCCTTCATCGGTCCCACGACCGAACGAATTGGCGCCCCGGTAGGACCAGACGTTGCTGCGGTGCCGTCCGTGTCGGCCGAGTTGGACGTTGTTCCGATG
>JBAUNU010000157.1:0-4973 GCA_049579405.1 Methylocella sp. | reverse complement strand
GTTGAGACGGTCAACGAGTCGGCGCAGGACCGCCAGAGCAATTTGCAATTTGGGCCGGGGTTCCGCGAGGAGGAATGGCGCAACCGGCTGATCTGGGGCGACAAGAAATACGTGCTTCCGTCGCTGCTTCCAGAATTCGCGGGCAAGGTGAACCTCATCTACATCGATCCGCCGTTCGACACCGGTGCGGATTTCTCGTTCACGGCGACCGTACCGGAGAATCCGGACTCGGAAGAAGGCGACTCCTTCACGTTCACCAAAGAGCCGAGCATCATCGAGCAGAAGGCATATCGGGACACGTGGGGACATGGACTAGATTCTTACCTACAATGGTTTTACGAGACCGCAGTGCTGCTCCACGATCTGCTGCACGAAAGTGGCTCCATCTACATCCATCTCGATTGGCATACCGTTCATTACTGCCGAATTGTTCTTGACGAGATATTTGGTCAAGAGCGAATGCGCAACGAACTGGTTTGGGGTTATCACCGCTTCGGTGTCGGTCAACAAAAGCAGTTCACTAGAGCGCACGATACGATCCTTTGGTATTCGAAAGGTGAAAGATGGACGTTCAATCTCGATAAAATACGTGTGCCTTACTCTCAAAAAACTTTGGACAATTTCAAAGGTGGAATAGGCGGATCAGGTTTCGGGGCGGGAGAATTGAACGAGAAGGGCAAGATACCAGAAGATCACATGGTCATTGCGCCAGCGTACAAGTCCCTTAATGAGGTGCTTCCATATCCGACTCAGAAACCCGAAGCCCTGCTTGAACGCATCATCAAGGCCACCTCGAATGAAAACGATTTAGTGCTCGACTGCTTCTGTGGCAGCGGCACGATAGCAGCCGTCGCAGAAATGTTAGGCCGCCGCTGGATCGCCTGCGACCTCGGCCGGTTCGCCATCCACACCACGCGCAAGCGGCTGCTCTCCATCCCAAACGTGGGCCCGTTCGTGGTGCAGAACCTCGGCAAATACGAGCGGCAAGTGTGGGCGGGGGCAGAGTTCGGCGAAGGGAATGGGAAGAAAGCAGCCGAGCGCCAGCGCGCCTATATCGAGTTCATCATAAAGCTTGCCAACGCCACGCCGATCCACGGCTACACGTGGCTGCACGGTGTCAAGGCCGGTCGCATGGTTCATGTCGGCGCTGTCGATGCGCCGGTGAGCGTTGGCGATGTGACCCAGATCGCGGCCGAGTTCAAGCGGTCGATCGGCACCGGCAAGGACGCGCCCAAGACCAACGGCGTCGAAGTGCTCGGCTGGGACTTTGCCTTCGAATTGAACGAGGTCGCCAAGCAGCAAGCTGCCGCGGCGAACATCCAGATGCGATTCCTTCGTATTCCGCGTGACGTGATGGACAAGCGCGCGGTCGAGCAGGGCGACATCCACTTTTTCGAGTTGGGCGCGCTTTCGGTCGAGGTCGAGACGAACAAGCGCAATGTCTTCCTGAAGCTCAGGGATTTCGTCATTCCGCCCGATGATGTGCCGGAAGAGGCGCGCAGGGCCGTCAAGCACTGGTCGCAATGGATCGACTACTGGGCGGTCGATTGGGACAACAAGCGCGACACCTTCCACAACGAGTGGCAGACCTACCGCACGCGCAAGGACAAGTCCCTCCAGTTGGAGATCACGAACACCTACGTGGAAGCGGGTGAATACAGGATCGTCGTGAAGGTCATCGACATCCTCGGCAACGACACGACCAAGACCGTGAAAGTGAGAGTGACGTAACGATGGCCCGCAAGCCCAAACAGGACCCTGATCAGCTCGGCCTCCTGGAGGCGCGCGTGGGCACCGCGCCCTTGGTGCCCGGCATCCGCGAAAAGGTCAAAGCCTGGCGCGAAGGCGGGTATAACGGGATTAGCGACACCACGCGAATCCTGCTGAACTATTGGTTTTGCACCGATCACCGGTTAGCAAATGGCCACAAGTTTGCGTACCATTATTTCCAACGCGAAGCCGTCGAGACGCTGATCTATCTCTACGAGGCCGCCAAGGTGCGCCGCCACAAGAGCCTCGTGGAGACCTTCGCCACCCGGAGCAATCTGCGCCTGCTGCAATACGATGATTTCGCGCGCTACTGCGTGAAAATGGCAACTGGCAGCGGAAAGACCAAGGTCATATCTCTGGCGATCGCTTGGCAGTTCTTCAACGCAGTGGCGGAGGCGCGCGACGACTACGTCAAGACGTTTCTCCTGATCGCGCCGAACGTGATCGTGTTCGAGCGGCTGCGGGCGGATTTCGAGGGAGGGCGGATCTTCCGCGCCGATCCGGTTGTTCCGCCCGAGATGGAAATCTTCTGGCGCGATTTCCAATGCTACATGCGCGGCGAGGGCGAGCGGGCGAGCTCTCTCGGCGCGCTCTATCTAACGAACGTGCAGCAGTTCTATGAGCGCCGGAACGGCGGCCGGGACGAGCCGGAAGAGATGACCGCGGTCCTGGGGCCGAAGCCTCCCGCTCAGGCCGCCGGGGTCGAGGATTTCGACAAGCGGATCATCGACCGCGGCGAGCCGGTAGTGGTGCTCAACGACGAGGCCCACCACACGCATGATGAGGAAAGCGAGTGGAACAAAATCGTTCGCGGCTTGCATGCGGAGGCGTCCGGCGGATTGGCGGCGCAACTGGATTTCACGGCCACGCCCCGCCACAGCAAGGGACAACTCTTTTCCTGGACGGTCTACGACTATCCGCTCAAGCAGGCGATCATCGATAATGTCGTGAAACGTCCGCTCAAGGGGATCGCTCAGGGCATCAGCGAGCAACGATCGGACGTGGCGAGCACCCGCTATCAGGCCTACCTCGCGGCGGGCGTGGAGCGATGGAAGGAATACCGCGAGCAGCTGACGCCGCTGGGCAAGAAACCTGTCCTGTTTGTGATGATGAACGACACGGCTGAAGCCGACGACGTGGGCGACTGGCTGCGCAACAAATACCCCTCCGAGTTTGGCGCGGAGAAGCTGCTGATTATTCACACCGACGGATCGGGCGAGGTATCGAAGAAGGATCTGGACATAGCGCGAAAGGCCTCGCGCGAGGTCGATGACGAGAAGAGCCCGATCAATTGCATCGTGAGCGTCATGATGTTGCGCGAGGGCTGGGATGTGCAAGGCGTCACGGTCATCGTCGGCCTCAGGCCCTACACCTCGAAAGCCAATATCCTGCCCGAGCAGACGGTCGGGCGGGGGCTGCGCCTGATGTTTCGAGGCGCCAGCGGCTATGTCGAGCGCGTCGATGTGATCGGCAACAAGACGTTCATCGAGTTTGTCGAGCAGCTGGAACGCGAAGAAGACATCCAGCTCGAGACATTCAAGATAGGCGAGAAGGTGAGCATCATCACCATCGCGCCCGATCCGAAGAAGAACGACAAAGATATCGCGATCCCGGTACTTACCCCGGTCCTTACCCGCAAGAAGTCGTTGGCGGAGGAAATCGCCGGACTCGACGTGAGCGCTTTCACCTGTCCCGTCCTGCCGCGCAAGCAAGACGACGCCGCAGCCAAGACATTCCGCTATGAGGGTTACGACATCATCACGCTACAGAAGCTGATCGAGCGAAAGTACAGCATTCCGGAGCCGCAGACGGCCGAGGAGGTCATCGGCTATTACGCGCGCCGCATCGCGCAGGACGTGAAACTGCCGTCGCAGTTTTCGGCATTGGCTCCGAAGGTGAGAGAGTTTCTCGAAACCAAAGCGTTCGGTGGGCCGGCGACGTTGAACGAGCCTGCGATGATTAAGGCGATCAGCAGCAACGTGGCTCAATACGTGACAGTGAAAACATTCGTTGAGGCGCTGCGGAAGATGGTCATTGCGGAATTGGAGCCGCAGCTTCTGCACGCGGGCCGGCCCCTATCCGAAACGCCACCGTTTCCGTGGTCGCGCGCGACATTCGCCGCGGACAAGTCTATCTTCAACCTTGTTCCGTGCGATAACGAGTTCGAAAAGGAATTCGCGCAGTTCCTGCAGAAGGCGCCGGATGTGCAGCGCTTCGCCAAGCTGCCGGAGCAATTCGGATTCGCGATCGAGTACACCGATAGCGCCGGCAATTTGCGGTACTACGAGCCGGACTTCGCCGTGCTTACCGCCGACGGCATTCACTATCTCGTCGAGACGAAGGGCTTGGAGGATACCAACGTCGCCAATAAGGATCGCGCGGCGCAACTTTGGTGCGAGAACACGGCGCGGCTGGCAGGCACGCCATGGGCATATTTGAAGGTCTTGCAGGTAGCATATAAACAGCTTCAGCCGGCGCGATTTGACGATTTGTTTGTGCTGGAGCAAAGAAAGCTCCTGTAGCGTGGTATAATAGCCGAACTGGGATCATTCTAAATCTTAAAAAAGAAACCCAATGAATTTGAGACTTCGCCCACTTCATCTCGATTCGCCCGGAATCTCGGTATCTTCGCCCAGCGTATCGCGAACATACAGCACCTTTACAGCAACGAATACAACAACCACGATAGGAGCCGCGAGGATGACCGCGGCAGGACCAAACATGAGGCTGATTGCCACGATGCCAAGGAGCATGACGGCTGGCGGGACGAGCACCAGGTGCCTTTGGATCAATGGGGTGAACAAGTTCCCTTCTATCTGGTGAATGATGACGTACGCCGCGATTGTCCATAGCAGGGCAGTTGTATTTATGGTCGCGGCAACCAGAACAGCTGGCACCGCCGCAATGATCGGCCCCAGGTATGGCACGAACTCAGCCGCAAATGCGATGAGCCCAAGCGCGATCGCCGACGGCAGGCCAATGATCCAGGCCGCCAACCCCGAAAGCACGCCGATCAAAACCATTTGAATGAGCTGTCCAATTAGCCAGAGCCTGAGCGTATTTCCGATATGATCGATTTTTTTGGCAGCTTCGGCGTGCAGCCGGGGCGGAAAAAGCATAATCAAACCCTGCCGGTAGAGGTCAGGTTGAGCAGCCAAATAAATCGCGCTGATCACCAATACGAGCACTGCCCCAAGAAACCC
>JBAUNU010000156.1:0-4494 GCA_049579405.1 Methylocella sp. | reverse complement strand
CGCATGGTGACTTCCTCCAAGGCGATCAGCCTCGATTTTCGCGATGCCTTCGGTCTCGCGCGTGAAATCGCCTGAAACGGGCGCCCCGATTCTGATCGCCGCGCCCTCCGGGCGGGCGTTGGCGGCGGCCGCTCGACGGGCCGGATACCGGCCGCTCGTCGCCGATTTTTTCGACGATTCGGATACGCGCGGCTTCTGCGCCGCCAACCGGCTGATCGCGGGCGGCCTTGATTCTGGATTTGAGGACGAGAGCCTGATTGCCGCGCTTGAAGAGCTTGCCAAAGGCGAGGCGCCTTGCGGTCTAGTCTATGGTGCGGGATTCGAGGATCGCGCCGGACTCCTGGAACTTGTTGCGCAGCGCTGGACGCTCTTCGGCAACCCGCCGGCGGTGGTCCGAAGCGTGAAGGATCCGGTGCGATTGGCGGAGCTTTGCGCCGTCCTGCACATCCCGCATCCGAAGATCAGCGCGTGCATGCCGGGGGACCGCCAGCATTGGCTTGTCAAAAGCGCGGGCGGATCGGGCGGAAGCCATGTCGCGCCGGCCGGAGCGTTTCGCGCGGAAGGCGAGAGAATTTACTTCCAGCGCATTGCAGCGGGCGAGCCTGTCTCGATCCTGTTTCTCGCCGATGGAGCCAAGGCGCGAATGGTCGGATCGAGCCGCCAATGGGCGGCTCCGGCGCAGGGTGAACCCTTTCGTTTCGGCGGCAGCCTTCGCCCGGCCGGTCTATCCCCCGGGCTGGAGACCCGGCTACGGCGAGCGGCGAGAGCCATAACGGCGGCGTGCGGGCTGCGCGGCCTCAACAGCATCGATTTTCTTGTCGATGGAAGCGAATACACGCTTATCGAAGTCAATCCGCGGCCAGGCGCGACCCTCGACATTTTCGAAGATCGCGGCGGGTCGCTTTTCCGGGCGCACATTGAGTCCTGCCTCGGCCGCCTGCCGCGGCACCCGCTCGAATTCGCCGGCGCCGCGGCCGCGGAAATAGCCTACGCGAGGCGCGAAATTCCCTCGATGCCGGAATTCGACTGGCCAAATTGGACGTCGGACCGGCAGAAAGCGCGGAGCGCCTTGCGGCCGCACGACCCGCTTTGCACGATCAAGGCCCGCGCGGCAAAGCCCCGGCGCGCACGCGCGCTCGTCGATGCGCGGACCAATTTGCTTCTCGGCAGACTTGAACATAATTAAAATAAGTACGACACGCTTGGGAAGGGGACCCCACGTTGAGCAAGAGCGATCCGAGTATCAATACGTTGACCGGACAAATGGTGGACCGCATGATCGCGAGTGCCGCCCGATTGCGGGTCGCGGTTTCCAAAGGCGAAGCGGGCGAGACGATTATCGATGCCGGCCAAAATGCGCGGGGCGGAATTGAAGCAGGCCTAGCGATCGCCGAAATTTGCCTAGGCGGGATGGGAACCGTCGCGATCGCGCCGGCCGGCGCCAATCCGAAATGGCCCTTCGAGCTGTGCATTCGCAGCACCGATCCCGTGATCGCCTGTCTTGCCAGCCAATATGCGGGCTGGGCGCTTTCGCACGGCGAGGGGAAATCGGCATTTTTCGCGCTCGGCTCCGGTCCCGGCCGGGCGCTCGCGCGCAAGGAACCTTTGTTTTCGGAATTGGAGTACCGGGATCACGCGGCCCGCGCGACTCTCGTTCTTGAGTCCGGACGGGCGCCCCCCCGCGAAATCGCCGAAAAAGTCGCGCGCGATTGCGGAGTCCCGCGTGAAAATGTCACCTTCATTTTTGCGCCCACGCAAAGTCTCGCGGGCAGCGTTCAGGTCGTCGCGCGCGTCCTGGAAGTCGCGCTGCATAAGGCGCACGAGCTCAAATTTCCGCTGTCGCGCATCGTCGACGGCTTGGCTTCGGCGCCGCTTTCGCCGCCGCATCCCGACTTCATTCAAGCCATGGGACGCACCAACGACGCAATCATCTATGGCGGCCAAGCGCATCTTTTCGTGGCCGGACCTGCCGCGGAGGCAAAGGCGCTGGCCGAAAAGCTCCCAAGCACGACTTCGCGCGATTATGGCCGCCCCTTCGCCGAGGTGTTCAAGGCCTACAAAGGCGATTTTTATTCGATCGACCCGATGCTGTTCAGCCCCGCGCGCGCGATCGTGACCGCCGTTGAAACCGGCGAGACCTTCCACGCGGGCGGGATCGATCAAGCATTGCTCGATGTCTCCTTCGGATAGGCTGCTCGCGGCCCGCAAAGCCACCGGCGGACCCAAAATCGCCTTGGCCGTGGACCTTTACGATTGGCATGCGCGGGATCTCACGGCGGCTTTCGCGCGCGCGGGCGCGATCGCCGTGCCGGTCCGGCTGTCACAATGCGGATTCGATACGCGGCGCCGAGGCGGCCTCGTCATTCCGGGCTTTGGCGCGGGTTTGCCGGATGCGATGTTTGTGCGCGCGATTGGATCGGGCAGTTTTGAAAGCGTGACCCTGCGCCTTGACGTGTTGCACAGCCTTGGCGCCCTCGGCGTGTCGGTTTTGAATTCGGCGCGAGCCGTGGAAATTTGCGTCGACAAGGCCGCGACGAGTTTCGCGCTCGCCCGCAACATGATTCCGACGCCTCCGACCTGGACGGTCCAATCCGAGCAGGCCGCGCGCCAGATCGTGCGGCGCGAGGCGGGGCGCGGCCCGCTTGTTTTAAAGCCGCTGTTCGGTGCGCAAGGACACGGCTTGAAACTGATCCGGCGCGACGACGATGTGCCGCCGGTCGAGGCCGTGGATGGCGTCTATTATCTTCAGCGATTTGGTGCGGTCGAAGGCGACGGCTTTCGCGACCTCCGGCTGTTCGTGTCGGAGGGCAAGGTCGTCGCCGCGATGACCCGCCATGCGACCCAGTGGATTACCAATGTCAAGCTCGGAGCGCGGCCGGAATGGTTCGAGCCGGATGCCGGAACGATTGATCTTGCGTTGCGCGCGGCGTCGGCGGTCGGCGCTGATTTCGCCGGAGTGGATATGATTCGCGATGCGGCGGATACTCTTCAGGTTCTTGAAGTCAACAGCATGCCAGGCTGGCGCGGCTTGCAGAAGGTCGCGCCGTTTTCCATCGCCGGCCGGCTGGCCGCCGACCTCTTGACGCGAATTGGACGGCCGGGAGCGGAGGCCGCCGGGTGAACGAAATCACCGGGGCATTTATCGCCGCATGCCGCGACGAGATCGAGGCGCCGAAGCCCGGCAATGTCCATATTTTCTCCGATGGCCACGGCATGACGGCTCATGATTTCTTGCGCAGCGCCGAAGCCGCCGGCCCCGCCTTGAGCGATTCCGCGTTACCGGTCGGCGCACGCATTCTTGGCGCGGTGGAGGGCACGTTCGCGGCGGTGGGGATGAACACCAATCTCGGCATCGTGCTCCTGTGCGCGCCGCTGGCCGCCGCCGCGCAGCAAGGCGGGGACCTTCGCGAGCGAGTGAAACAGACGGTTGCCGGATTGACCCGCCTCGACGCCGTATCCGCGTTCAAAGCCATCCTTCGCGCGGCGCCCGCGGGGCTCGGCACGGCTGTCCGCCATGATGTCCGCGGCCCGGCCGATGTCACGCTTTTGGAGGCCATGCGCGAAGCCGCAGGAAGAGACCGGGTCGCGTTCCAGTATACCTCTGATTTCACGGACATATTTGAAACCGGGATGGGCACGCTCGCGAGTGCGCGGGTCAGCGCCTGGCCGCCGCCCTGGCCGGTGGCCGCCGTCTATCTGGCGTTTCTCGCGAGCTTTCCCGACAGCCACATCGCGCGCAAAAATGGTCCGGAAGCGGCGGCGCGAGTTCAAATTGAGGCACTGGAAGCGCAAAAACGATTCATGAATGCCGCAAATCCGGCGGAAACGCTCCAAGATCTCCTGAGTTTCGACCGGCGTCTCAAGGCCCGCGGGCTGAATCCGGGAACAAGCGCGGATCTCACCGTCGCGAGCGTTTTCGCGGACAGGCTAACTCGCATCTTGATCAACCGGCACAATAATGGTTGAGTGCCAGGCGATGGAAATCTTCATCGCCATCCGGCCCAACCGGTCCGGCCAAATGCCAGACGTTGACAACAGGGAGTTTCGTCTGCATGTGTCGAGTGCCTAAGACGGCAAATCGGAGCGGGTTTCTCCAGGGAGGATTTAACTATGGGGCTTTTAAGCATGGCCAAGATCAACAAGCTCTGCGTCGGCGAATCTCTTGTCGGCGACGGCAACGAAATCGCGCACATCGACCTCATCATGGGACCGCGCGGCGGCGCGGCCGAAACGGCGTTTGCCCAGGCGCTTACCAACAACAAGGAGGGTTTCACCGGACTGCTCGCTCTCGTAGCCCCGAACCTGATGTGCAAGCCCGCGACCGTCCTCTATAACAAAGTGACGATCAAGAATGCGACGCAGGCCGTGCAGATGTTCGGCCCGGCTCAGCATGCCGTCGGCAAGGCTGTCGCCGACAGTGTCGCGGCGGGTGTAATCCCGGTGAGCGAAGCCGACAATCTATTCATTTGCGTCGGCGTGTTCATCCATTGGGAC
>JBAUNU010000155.1:0-1527 GCA_049579405.1 Methylocella sp. | reverse complement strand
CGCTCATGATTTATCATCCCATCCCGGCTGCCAGTGTCGCGCGCGCGCTCGTGAACCTTAGCTTCCGTGACAAGCCCGGCGTTTTCATTCAGCAATATTCATAGCTCGTCGCTGCCGCCGGATTTCGGGTTTTTTTGCACCTTCGAAGCCCACACTCGGCGTCGTTCCGGTGACCAATCAATTCGCCTGGGGAGTCGGAATGGGCGCGTCCAGCGATCCGACGCGGATGATCGGTGCGTGGAATGCGCCTAGCGCGGTACGGCCTGCATGGCCCGCGCGTTTAGTCTAGGTCGCACTTCCGATGATCGCGTCAGCGAATGCGAGACGTCAGCACCGTCACGTTGCTGGCCGCGATGATTGAACGCAACAAATCGGCGTTCGACGTCAGTGCCGAGCCATCGCTGGTGACGCCGCCCGAATGACAGACGTCGAGCAGCACGAGCACTCGGCCATATCTTCGGCGCCCAGCCGCTGACGTATTGGAAGGCAAGGCTCGACGCCGCAAGCCTGCCGTACGGCGTCGTGCAAATCCCGGAAGAGATCGTGACCGATCCGCAGCTGCTGGCGAACCGGATCATCGTGCCGATCGCAGATGGCAGCGCCAATCCGAGATACACGGTCGACAGTCCGCTTACGGTCCGGGAAGATCCGAAGGTGGCGCCACGGGTTGCTCCAAACCTTGGTGAACACACCGACCAGGTCCTGGGGGAACTCGGGTTCGAGGCAAGCGCGATCGATCGGTTGCGCGCAAGCGGCGCCATCCCGCAGTTGCGGCAGTGAGCCCGCTAGAGGGTCCCTGGAATTTCCGTTCTCCAGCCCGAAAAGGATACTGACATGGCAACGTCACAGGCAACTGCGGTCCGTCCCCAGCGCCCGCTGCCGGCGCCGAATAGTGACTTCTACGAGGTCTGTGAAACCTTGAACGCCGAGGAACTCGCGACGGTGAAACGGGTGCGCACGTTCATGGAGGCCAAGGTCGCGCCTGTCATCACGAAATACTGGGTGGACGACGCCTTTCCCTTCGAGCTGCTGCCGCATGTGAAGGAGTTGGGCATTGGCGGGCTTGCGATGCAGGGCTACGGGTGCGCGGGCGGAAGCCTGGCGCTGCTGGGCTTTGTTCTAATGGAGATGGCGCGCATAGACCCGTCGTTCACGACGTTCGTGGCCGTGCACACCGGCCTGGCGATGGGCTCCATCTACATCGACGGATCGGAAGAGCAGAAGCAGAAGTGGCTGCCGCCGATGGCGCGCTTCGAGAAGATCGGCTGCTTTGGCCTCACCGAGCCGCTCGTCGGTTCCGGCGCCTCCCGCGGCCTGCAGACGACAGCGAAGCGCGAGGGCGACACCTGGATCCTCAATGGCGAGAAGCGGTGGATCGGCAATGCGCCATGGTGCGATGTTTCCGTTATCTGGGCGCGAGATCTCGCCGATGACCAGGTCAAGGGTTTTATCGTCGAGAACAAGACGACGCCGGGCTTCAGCGTCGAGAAGATCGAAAACAAGATTGCGCTCAAGGTCGTCCAGAAC
>JBAUNU010000154.1:0-7402 GCA_049579405.1 Methylocella sp. | reverse complement strand
GGACCCACCAGCGGCCATCCGGCCCGCGCCCGATGTCGGCGGCATAAATATGCAAGAATTTGCCGCCCTGCGGTTTCACCCCATGCAAAGGATGCAGAAACTCAGGGCTGCCGGTGACGGCGGCGGCGGGCAAGTCACCCGCGGCGATCAACCGGCCCTCGCCGTAAATGTCGGACAAAACCAGTTCCAGGAGCCGCGCGCGCTGCTCGATGCCTCGCGCGATCTCGCGCCATTCGCCGGCCTCGATGAGCAGCGGCACATGCGAGAGCGGCCAGGCGCGCTCGCTGGTGTCCCCATAGGCGCGATAGGACACGCCGGTGTCGCGAATATGCCGGTCGGCGGTGGCGAAGCGCTTCCCGATACCGTCGGCGCCAAGTTTCATCAGCGCGGTGAGAAACCGCAGCCAATGCGCGCGCGGACGCCCGTCCGCGCCGATGAATTCATCCGGGATACCCGGCAGCGGCTGGTAACCGGCCGCGAGTCCGGACATCCGCCCGGCTGCGTCGAGATCTGCTGTCGCCTGGTCCGGTGCGCTTAGGCTCATCTGTGATTGCTTGTATGATTGTTTGGGCCGGAAGGATTTCAAGATTTGGGCCGGAAGGATTTCAGGACCCTTGGATCGGTCTCTATATAAGCGGCGCCGATGAGATCGAGACAGTAGGGTATCGCCGGAAAGACCGCGCTGAGGCAGATCTCGATGGACGCCGGTTTGCCCGGCAGATTGATGACGAGACAAGGCCCGCGATGCGCGGCGATCTGGCGGGATAGAATCGCGGTCGGAACCTGCTTCAGGCTTTCCTGGCGCATCAGTTCGCCAAAGCCGGGCAATATTCGCGGCGCCGCCGCTGCCGTCGCCTCCGGCGTCAGGTCGCGCGGGGAGGGTCCTGTGCCCCCAGTGGTCAGGATCAAATCGCAATGCTCCTTGTCGGCGAGATCGATCAGCGTGTCGCGGACGGACTCAAACCCGTCGGGAACGATTTTTCGCACGAGATGGAAAGGGCTTTTTAGGATCTTCGTCAAATAGGCGGCGATGGCGGGCCCGCTTTGATCCTCGTAGAGCCCGGCGCTGGCGCGGTCGGACGCCGTGACGACCCCGATGATCGCCGCGCGCCTTGTCTCGTCCGCCATCTGCCAAGCCTTCTGCCGCCTCGGACCGCTTCGAAAAGATATAGCGGATAACAGGAGATTCTTTCAACCGCGCCAGCGCGAGCGCCGCCGCGGGAACTTGGTTTTTGGCTTAGTGTTGCAGCGCTTGACGCATGGCGTCATCATTTTGCGGAACATCAGCCGCACGGCGCGCCGCTGGGTTGCACAGCTCCGCCACTCGAGTTGCGCAGACCTCCCGTTGTCTGACGAATACGGCGGCTTACTTTACCGGCAGACTTTGGCCAGCGCTCTCGAGCGGCTCGGGCGTGTTTACTGGAACGATCTGGAAGGGGCCTAAGTCGCATTCGACGCCGCCATTGGATGGATTTTCTTCTCTTGAATACGGAAGCATGGAAAATTGGGGGAGCGCGCCGTCTGCGCCGAGGTGCTCGTTCCAGCGACCATAACACACGGTCGTCATGACCATTGCGTTTTCAGTGTCGAGCTCGGCCTGCCGAGCAAAGAAAGAGCATACATCTTTTTGAGCTTCTATTGAGCGGTCGATCTGACAGATGGGATAGTTATAATCATTAATTTTTGCCTGAATTAAGAGGTGACGATCGCTGTCGCTCTTAACCAGTGTTATCCCGTAACCGCCAGCATGGCCGCGGTGTATGATCATTACCGGTGCGCCTTTGCTGTCGTTCAATTGCACCGCTCCCGTATCGCCGTTGGAGATCTCATAGGTACTATCGGTCAGGTCCTTAATTGTCTTTTGCCTGCCATCAATCAATAGACCCCACGCCCCATGGGGAGACGGACGCAATGCGTCTGGACGATTGGCGATAAACATTGGCAAAATAGGAGGCTTTAATAAGGAAAATTTGAAGGCGGCAGTACCTGCCAAGGCAATGAGATCTCCGTCTTCGAGCGTCCGGTCGAAGCCGTAGGGCAAGAAACTGGCGTCGATGGTCGTGCCCCCAAGCTTCGGACATCGATAGCCTGCAGATTGCGCGAGATGAAGAGGTGCAGCCGCGACACGAAACGCAAACGTCCCTCGGGCTTCACACGAAGCCTGTTCTCGATTGGCCCTCCCTCCATACGGCCGATTGAGGCCGTGCCTCCGTGTAAGCTCGGATCTTGCCCCAGATCTAAGCTGCCGTTGAGATCTGTAAGAAATGCCCAGGATTGAGCATCCTGCCAGCCACGATACGACCAAAAGATTATGACAGTCGTCACAATAGCCGCAAGCGAGCTAACAAATGTAGACGTGCGCCGCTCCCTTTTCGCTGCGGCAATCGACGCTTCGATATAACCGCGCTCGGCGTCGCTGAGATCGTCGCGTCGCCTGTCGAGCCAATCCTTGGCTTGGGCCAGCATGCCGCCACGAAGCATAGACCCCTTGTCTGCCGGGTCAGCCCGCCAGGCCTCGACATTATGTTTAATGTGCCGCAACCAGGACTGGAACTCCCGGTCGTGCTTTATCCATTCGACCAGCGTAGGCCAATTACGGATGAGGGCTCATGCACTACCTCCGCGGTCTCATGCGCGGCCACCGGTGCATTGGTCACCACGAGCCGGTTGTTTTCTCCTGCCAAGTCCTGCGCCAGCGACCACGCGTCCTGTCCTAGCTCTTGGCGTTCGACAACGCGCCGCGTATCCACTTGGCCTTGGCCCGGTGTCACGAGACGCGTGAATAGGCGCTGGAAAGCCCTCACCTTCTGTGCATCGGCGCCGTTCTTGGTCAGCGCGGCGAAAATCGTCTCCGCGCGTTTTGCCAGTGCCCCTTCGACGCCGCCAATGGCATCGTAGCTCTTGCGCGTGAGCGTCCGGTTCTCCTGTCGGGCCCACATCTCGCGCAACGCAAATTGCAGCAAGGGCAGGCTGCCGGGCCTGTCCTCGACAGCATCAAGCAGCGTCTCGACGAGACCGGGATCGAAAGCAACTTTTGCGTTGTCCGCCGGGCGAACGATGGCCTGCCGCACGTCCTCCCGCTTCATCGGTCCGAGGTACACGACATGGTCCTGGAGGGCACTGGTAAGGCCATGTAAGAGCGCCTGGTCAGAGAAATCGGCGCGTAGCGTCAGGATGAGGGATATCTCAGGAACGGCGCTCGGCGCCGGATCGGAAAAGCCCGAAAGCAGCACGTCGATGAACTGCTGCCTTAGCAGATCGGTAGTAACGAGCGTAAATACTTCCTCGAACTGATCGGCGATCAGCAAGATGCGTTTCGCTTTGTTGCGGCTGCGGCAATCGGCGAAGACGTCGCGCAAGGTTAGCTTGCCAGCCCGCAGGCTCGTGGAAAGTTCCTTGGTGAATTCGAGCCGCTTGACGGCGGAGTCGGTTTCGTCAAGGAGCGGGACGAGGGCACGGGCCAGGGCCAAAAAGGGCTCGTGATCGAGCTCGGTGCCGATGCGGAAGTAGCTCACACGCCAGTTGCCGGAGCGATCGAGATTTGGCGCAAGACCCGCTAGGACGACGGAGGACTTGCCGCTTCCCGAGGCGCCAAGGAGCGCCGTAAAGCTGTGCCGCTTGACGGCCTCCGCAAGGCGAGTGACCGCCTCTTCGCGACCGAAAAACAAATCGGCGTCTTCCGGCCCGAAATAGGCGAGGCCAGGATAGGGACAGGATGGAATGGGCTCGCCGGCGGCAGGTGTTAGCGTTTGAACCGCGCCGCTGTAGAAATAGTAATTGGTGACAGTTTTGTTGTCGTTGGTGAAATTCTCGATTCGAACAGACTCAGCACCCGCGACGCCTTGGATCCGGCCGCCGGTAATATTCATCTCCAAATTGCTGCCCGCCATCGTTGGAATGCCCGCCTGATCGCTAGACTTTGGGCGACTTGCCAAATGTCATCGAGCCGACCTCCACGTTCTCGGCTCCTGCGACCCCCTGAAAGACGCCACCACTCATGTAGATTTGGATCTTGGCCAGTGCCTCGCCACCAACGCCATGCGCATTCATCCGTTCGATGAGCTGGCGCAGGGCCTTAAGCACGTCGGCATCTTCATTGGCTTTGACAGCTACGATCTCTTCTTCGACGATGGCTGCCTTGGCCTTGGATTTTGGATCATCTTCGAGAGCGGCAATCGCCTTGATCGGCCCGCTCTCGCCTCACTTGCGGCGAATCACGGCCTTGAGCCCATCATAGGTATCTTTGACGCTGGACTTGACGAGCTCGGTGGCGAGCGTGGGCAGCACCGAGACAATGGCTGCAGTGATCGGTTCCATGACGCTCTCTCCTAAATAGATACCGCAAGACCGATGTTACGTTCGTGCCAAAAGAAGACCGTGAGCAAAATCACACATAATTCCGCAAAAGCCGCCAGTCATCCCCCGATTGGGGGGTGCCTCACGGAGCAGGCTGGTTTCCTAAAAATGCGATCGTTGGCATCCGTCTCGTGGGGGAAAAAGCTCATGTCTCTGCCGTGCGCAAATTTTCGGAAGGCTTATAACCGTATCCGAGGAAAATCCATGCACGTCAATGTCATTTCACGCCAACAATTCAGCAAATTTGCGTGGCGCGGCTTTCAGGGCCGGGTGACCTTGACCGGGCAAGGGCTCGTTCTCGGCGCCGGAACCTTGCTGGCGAAACTGGACTCGCCTATGGGCACCGGGTGTCGCTTGCCGTCTTGGGATCGCTTCGCCGCGTGGCAAAACACTGGCAAGACGGCGATAAGTGTCTTGCCGCGATTCATCTGGCGCAGATAGGGTTGCCGGAGATCGGCGAGGACGCCGCCTATCGCCTTTCGCTGGCGGCGGAGCTGATCGAGGCGGGCATTACCCCGTGCGAGCTTGCGCAAGAGCTGGGGTTCGATCGCCCCGCCGATCTCCTCAAATACAATTACAATCCGGACGAACCGCGCGTGCCGGCCGGAAGCGGCTTACGGAAGCGGCGATTGGACGGGAATGCCTCGGGACCGCTGACCGAGGGGAGAGTAGTGTCCTGATTTACAGTCCGGTCCACCAATTCCGCGCGTCAACTCCCGCCGCCGTTGCGGTCCGCCGTGGGGTCAGAGCAAGGCTTCCGCGGCGTTTTCCATGTGGCGTTTGGTTAGCGCCTCCCGCAATTTTTCCATGGCCCGGCTCTCGATCTGGCGGACTCTTTCCTTTGAGATGCCGAGGCGATCGCCCAAGGTTTCCAGCGTCGCCGCTTCATCGGCGAGGCGGCGCTCGCGGAGGATTCGCCGTTCGCGTTCGGAAAGCGCGGTCAACGCCTCGTTCAGCCAGGCAACCCGTCGATCGGTGTCGAGGGCAAGACCAACCACCTCGTCTGGCCGCGGCTTATCGTCGATGAGCATCGCCATTCGCTCCACGGCGCCAGCGGACTCACCGTCCCCGATCGGCGCATTCAAGGATACGTCGGGGCCTGAGAGACGCGCGTCCATGACCTCGACATCCGAGCGCGACACGCCGAGCACCTCGGCGATTTGACCGAAGACTTCCGTCCCTGTGGGCGAATCGCCTCCGTGCGCCAGTTTCGCGCGCAGCCGGCGGAGATTGAAAAAAAGCGCCTTCTGCGTCGAGCTTGTTCCGCCGCGCACAATCGACCAATTATGCAGAATATAATTTTGCATGGAGGCGCGGATCCACCACGTCGCATAGGTCGAAAAGCGCACATCGCGGTCCGGCTCGAACCGCACGGCAGCCTCCAACAGCCCGACGTGGCCCTCTTGGATCAAATCGGCAAGCGACAAGCCGTAACGGCGAAACCGCACCGCAAGCGCGATGACGAGCCGCATATGCGCCCGCGCGAGTGTATGCATGGCCTTTTCATCGGCCTGATTTTTCCACCGCAAGGCAAGCGCATGTTCTTCGTCGCGCTGAAGATAAGGAGCGGCTATCGCGGCGGCGAGGAGATGGTCGCCTATCTCAGCTAATTGAGCCATGATCTCGCCCATCGCGTTGAAATGCGGCGCGTTCCGGCAATCCCTGCGACTTTGCGGTTCCGTCCGCCGCGAAGAAGAGAAACATCCTGTCCCCCGGCTGGATCTTCGCGTCGACCCGCCAAGTCCTGCCGTTAAACGATTGCCCGGCGTGGCTGGTTCCCCGTCGCAAGACGCGTGCGTGCCCGGGTCAATTGTTTTTTGCCGCTTGATCGGCGGCTATGGAACCCGGTTTCAAGCTAATGATCGTGGCGAAGATCATGTAATATCAACCGGTCTGGCACGCTCCGGCCCTTCCGGCCGGCAAATTTCCGCGCCGGGCTTAGAGCTTGCCCATTGGCGGCCTCCATCATATTTTATAATAATTCCTGTCCCTCTATCCAACTCCGGCCTTGAACCGGACGTTTGGGAGAATTCCATGTTCATCGAGACCGAAGCCACGCCCAATCCCGCAACCTTGAAATTTCTGCCCGGCCGCCCTGTCTTGCCGCAAGGCACGCTCGACGTCAGGGACGCCGAGGGCGCCGGACAATCGCCGCTCGCCCGGGCGCTGTTTGCGATCGACGGCGTCTCCGGCGTGTTTTTTGGCTCGGACTTCATCTCCGTGACGAAGTCCGGCGGCGACTGGCCGGACCTCAAACCCGTGGTCCTCGGCGCCATCATGGAGCATTTTGTTTCGGGCGAACCCTTGCTTATTGGCGAATTCGATGGCGCCGCCCAGGGCGACGGTGAGGAGTTCTTCGCGGGCGACGATGCCGAGACCGTCGTAACGATCAAGAAACTGATAGAAACGCATGTCCGTCCGGCGGTCGCCAACGATGGCGGCGATATCAAATTTCGCGGTTACCGCGATGGGACCGTCTATCTCGCCTTGAAGGGGTCGTGTTCCGGCTGTCCCTCGTCGTCCGCGACGCTCCGGCACGGGATCGAGAATTTGCTCAAGCATTATGTCCCCGATGTGCGCGCGGTCGAACAAATCTGATTCCCTGGGCTTCGCCCGGACCGTTTCCCGCGTTCGACCGAAGCCGGGGCAAGTTTTGCGCATTGGCCCATGAACATATTGGCGATCGACACGGCGCTTCCGGCGCTCTCGGCCTGCGTCCTTGACGATGGCGCGGATGGTCCGGAAGCGATCGAGACGATGGCGATGGAGCGAGGCCATGCGGAAGCTCTTTTGCCGTTGATCGACCGGGTTATGGCCCGCGTCGTGGGAGGTTTTGCATCGCTCGGGCGGGTGGCGGTGACGGTAGGCCCTGGGTCGTTCACCGGGCTTCGCGTCGGGATCGCCGCCGCGCGCGCGATCGGGATCGCTTGCAAGATTCCGGTCGCCGGGGTTTCGACCCTGGCGGCCCTAGCCGCGCCCCTGATCCTGGAGCAAAAGCCAGGTCTCGTCGCCGCCGCAATCGATGCGCGCCGGGGCAATGTTTTTC
>JBAUNU010000153.1:0-13224 GCA_049579405.1 Methylocella sp. | reverse complement strand
GCATCGCAACCCGATATGACCGCTATGCGCAAAACTATCTCTCTGGTCTCGCCCTCGCAGCCATAATGATCGCATGGATTTGAATGAGTCCCCAACCTAGGGGTTAGACTTCGCATGCGCAGTTTCTCGTAGCGGCGCTATCGGCGTCGCGACCTGACGCGCGCATGGCCACGGCTCCTCGGCCGCTCATCGAGCGTTTGGTCCGTCAGAACATTTTGCAGGCCACACCGGGCGAGAAAATTTCTTAAAGGCTCGAAAGGCGCCTATCGGACGATCTGAAGCGATGGCTCACTCGCCAAACCGGTCACACGAGTCTGGTGGCTCTGCCGCCGCCGAATTCGTGTGGGCCACAAAAACGGCTCCGCTCAGGGCTATGACAGCCAGCAAGGAGAGATTACTTCAGACGCGAAGCGGCGGCAAGGCGTATACAGTGCGGCGGCTCACTGGTTGCTTGCGGTTTTGCAGTGCAGTGTCAATACTGGCCGGGCGATTCCGGCACCCGGACTATCGAACGTGACCATTTCCGCCGCCATCCATCATATCACTCACTATAAATACGACCGGCCCGTCGTGCTCGAGCCGCAGACCATCAGGCTGCGCCCGGCGCCGCACTGCCGGACCAAAATCCCCGCCTATTCGCTGAAGGTGACGCCGGCGGAGCATTTCGTGAACTGGCAGCAGGACCCGCATGGCAATTGGCAAGCGCGGTTCGTCTTTCCGGAGAAAGTGACGGAGTTCAAGATCGAGGTCGATCTGACCGCCGAGCTTGCGGTCATCAATCCTTTCGACTTTTTCATCGAACCCTATGCCGAGCAATTTCCCTTCGCTTATGAGCCCGAATTGAAGGCGCAGCTCGCGCCCTACCTCGATGCCGAATCGCTGGGCCCGCGCCTCGCGGCCTATATCGCGAGCTTGCCCAAGGGCCCCATCCGCGTCGTTGATTTTCTCGTCGATCTCAATACCGCGTTGCGGAGGTCGATCCGCTATTTGATCCGGATGGAGCCAGGCGTCCAGGCGCCGGAGGAAAGTTTTGAGCTTGGCTCCGGCTCCTGCCGCGATACGGCCTGGGCGCTCGTCCAGATCCTGCGCCATCTCGGCCTCGCCGCGCGTTTCGTCTCGGGCTATCTCATTCAATTGCGTGCCGATATCGAGCCGGTGGACGGCCCGAAAGGCACGAACAAGGATTTTACCGATCTGCATGCCTGGGCCGAGGTTTATCTGCCCGGCGCCGGCTGGATCGGGATGGACGCGACCTCGGGAATGTTCTGCGGCGAGGGGCATTTGCCGGAGGCCGCGACGCCGCATTATCGCTCCGCCGCGCCGATTTCCGGGCTGGTCGAGCCGGCCAATGTCGATTTCCGTTTCGATATGCGAGTTATCCGCGTTGGAGAGGCGCCCCGGATCACGCTGCCTTTTTCGGAGGCTGCCTGGACGAAGCTCGACGCGCTTGGCGAACAAATCGATGCCGATCTCATCCGCCACGACGTCCGCCTAACGATGGGCGGCGAGCCGACTTTTGTCTCGATCGACGATTTCGAATCGGAGGAATGGAACACCGCCGCCGTAGGACCAACGAAACGCACCTTCGCCGACAAATTGATCCGCCGCTTGCAGGCCCGCTTCGCGCCAGGCGGCATGCTGCATCATGGCCAAGGCAAATGGTATCCGGGCGAGAGCCTGCCGCGCTGGAGCTTCGCGCTCTATTGGCGCAAGGACGGCAAACCGGTTTGGAACAATTCCGCCCTCTTCGCGGAAGTCGCGCTGACCGCGCCAGCCGGGCCCGAAACATCGGCCCCAGCCAGTGTGGCGCTCGGCGAGGAACAAACGGCGCGAGCCGGAATTCTCGCCATTGGCATCGCCGAAAGGCTCGGAATCGAGACCGGATGTATCTTGCCCGCCTATGAAGACCCCGCGACTTGGCTCGTGAAGGAAGCCAATCTGCCGGAAAATACCAATCCGCTCGATCCGAAAATCGAGGATCCGGAAGAGCGCGGCCGGATGATCCGGACTTTCGCGCGCGGACTTACAAAGCCCGCCGGCTATGTCCTGCCACTTCAGCGCTGGAACGCGCAAGCTGGCCGGCCAGGCGCCGCGGCGCGGCCGCGATGGCAAAGTGAAAAATGGGCGCTGCGGCGCGGCAACCTTTTTCTCGTTCCCGGCGATTCGCCAGTGGGCTACCGATTGCCCTTGCCGTCGCTGCCATGGGTTCCGAAATCGTCCTATCCGTCTATTCTCGAGCAGGACCCGTTGGAAGAACGCGGAGGCCTGCCGGACCGCGAGGAGATCGCCCAGCATTTTGAGCGCGCGGCGGCGGCGGCCGGCACGCGGCAGGAACGCATCGAACAAGAGGCGATCGAGGGCGCGGTGCGCACGGCGCTGTCGGTCGAGCCGCGCGACGGTGTCCTTTGCGTTTTCATGCCGCCGGTCAAGATATTGGAGGATTACCTCGAGCTTCTCGCGGCGGTCGAGGCGAGCGCCGGGGCGGCAGGCCTGCCGGTGCATATCGAAGGCTATCCGCCGCCCATGGATCCGCGCATCAACGTCATCAGGGTCACGCCCGATCCTGGCGTCATCGAGGTCAACATCCATCCCGCCGGAAGCTGGCGGGCGCTCGTCGACACAACCAATGGTCTTTACGAGGATGCCCGTCAGGTCCGTCTCGGCGCCGGCAAATTCATGAACGATGGACGCCACACCGCCACCGGCGGCGGCAATCATGTCGTGCTGGGTGGACTGGCGCCCGCCGATTCGCCGGTGCTGCGGCGGCCCGACTTGCTCAAAAGCCTAATCCTCTATTGGCAGCGCCATCCCTCGCTTTCCTATCTCTTCTCGGGACTGTTCATCGGCCCGACGAGCCAGGCGCCGCGCGTAGACGAGGCCCGCCACGATCAACTTTATGAGCTCGAAATCGCACTTGCCAACACGCCGCGCGCGGGCGAACCGGCGCCCCCATGGCTTGCCGACCGCCTGTTCCGCAATTTGCTCGTCGACGTGACAGGTAGCACGCATCGCGCGGAAATCTGCATCGACAAACTTTATTCGCCCGAGAGTTCCTCGGGGCGGCTTGGATTGGTCGAATTCCGGGCTTTCGAAATGCCGCCGGACGCACGCATGAGCCTCGCGCAGCAATTGTTGCTGCGGGCGCTCGTCGCCTGGTTTTGGCAACAACCGCTGCAAGGCGATCTCGTGCGTTGGGGCACGGCGCTACACGATCGTTTCATGCTGCCGCATTTCGTCTGGGAGGAGTTTTTGGGCGTCCTCCTCGATCTCGAGCGGGCGGGCTATGCATTCGATTCCGCCTGGTTCAAGGCGCAATTTGAATTCCGTTTCCCCTTTTACGGCGCCGTCGAGCATGGCGGCGTCAAGCTCGAAGTGCGCCAAGCGCTCGAGCCCTGGCATGTGATGGGCGAGCAGGGTGCTCCGGGTGGAACCGTGCGCTATGTCGATTCTTCCGTCGAGCGTTTGCAAATAAAGGCAACCGGACTGGTGCCAGGCCGCCACGTTGTCGCCTGCAACGGGCGCCGCGTCCCGTTGACCGCGACCGGGAATTCGGGCGAAGCGGTTGCCGGCGTGCGGT
Organism: Methylocella sp.; assembly: GCA_049579405.1. Classification (GTDB taxonomy): domain Bacteria; phylum Pseudomonadota; class Alphaproteobacteria; order Rhizobiales; family Beijerinckiaceae; genus Methylocapsa. Next base: position 9,647 of record JBAUNU010000153.1, on the reverse strand, counting down.
TCAAGGCCTGGAAACCCGCCGCCGGCCTGCATCCAACGATTCCGGTCCATGCCCCCTTGACCTTCGATCTCGTCGATGGCTGGAACGGCCGCGCGCTTGGGGGCTGCGTCTATCATGTCGCGCATCCGGGCGGGCGTCACTACGAGACCTTTCCGGTCAATAGCTTCGAGGCGGAAGCACGCCGTCTGGCGCGCTTCCAGGACCATGGCCACACGCCGGGCGCTTTCGACGTGCCCCCCGAGGAGCGTTGCGCCGACTTCCCGCTGACCCTCGATCTTCGCCGCCCCCGCGTCAGGTGAGTTCGTGCAAATGCGCGAGCCCCTTGGCAAACGCAGCCGGATTATACCAAGTCTCGTTGGTTATGATCCATTCGGCATTCGAGCATGCCGGGACATAGTTCCCAGGGCATCCTCGATCGGTTTGTTCCAGGCGAAAGCGCCCGATATATCACTGTCGGCTGCAAAGAATAATGCAATCCTGATCACCCGCCATTCCTGTGGATCGAGAGCAATAGCGATGCGGGCATGCCGAGCTCTCTGAGGCGACGCTCGAGTCATTTTGCTTCAGTTATAGAACGATAGGCCGTCAGCCGCTCGACGGCGAGAATGACTACGCCCATGAACCCGAAGAAGATCCGCGCATTCTGCGTCGGCCAGTTCAGCGGGACGAGCGCCAAAATGATCAATACCGGACCCACTATCCGCTCGACCCAATTGTGCAAAGTGACCGCAACCAATTTGATGGCTCCAGCCGGGAAGTCGGTCAGAAGCGTCATGAGTAAATGAACGCCTGCGAGCGCGTAGGACAACACGGCAGGCCAACCTGACAGCCCGATAATGGCCGGGGCTGCGGCAAAGATCAGGACGGCAAGGTAGTCGATCGCACCATGGAGGGTGAGTGAGATGAGCTTCATGTCTGCGCTCCCGGCGTCAACATTCATCGAAGACGTTAGATGGGGGCGCACTGCCTGTCTGTCAGATGGATGACACTACCTTTGGGGCGCTGTCCGGCGGCCGCGCAACGAGGGAGAGTGCACTATCATTTATGCAGATCATGTCGCGAGTATAATCTAAAAGGCCACGTCTGCGAAGATCGCTGAGTATCGAGCTCACGACCTGACGGGTAGCACCGACGAAGTCGGCTATGTCCTGCTGTGTGAGCCTTATTTCCAGCGAGAATCCGTGCGGACATTGCGCGCCGAAGGTTCCGGCGAGTTCGACGAGTGTTTCGATCACCCGACATTCGACGGATTGTGTCATCGCGCGCAACAGTCGCCGCTGAACCCATCGTTTAGATCCGGCCAGGTGCTCGGCGACGAAGATCGCCAATCGCGGATTGGCTTCCATGGCGGCGCGCAAGTCGTTTGCCAGCACCCGCTGTGCCACCACATCGCCGATTGCCCGTGCCGTTTCCTCGTATACCAGCGGCAGTTGGGGATTGGAAAATTCGCCAGCGATCTCGCCGCATTTCAAAAGATCCATTGTGATTTCCGTCCCGTCTTCGCAGATATGTGACGTCTTTACGAAGCCGTCTAGAATCAGAAACAGCGCGTTCGCTGGTTCTCCCTGCGCATAGAGGGTCGTCTTGTCCGCTACTGCGACAAAGGAAGTTGACCTGCAGGTTGATTCAACCAATATGCTGATTGGTTTTTGGTTCACAATACTTGATTCGATTCCGGGCGCTCCGGTGATCATTTCCTGCTTTCCCAATTATTGCTACCAACGAAACACGGATAATGGGCGCCGGCCGGAGACGGCAATCGTCCACAATCGGGTCCTTCGTCTCCATGTGACTCGCTTGCTGACCAAGGCCGATTTCGGGATGGGTGAGTCACGCTTTCAAAGATTTGATATTAACTCAGTGTTGTTTGTCGAAGCAATTGGCAAGCTCAGCCGCCGCTCCCCATAAACTGCAACAGCCGGCCGCAACCTTAACCGGGTGTTAACCATGCGTTGCGTAAATCGACGAAAGCGATTTCGAGGCGCACTCGTGACAGAAGTTGCCCGCCCCCGTCATTCCATAAGGTTTCATGGCCGCTCCTACCATGCCATGGTTCTGGCGCCGGAGCCGCCGGTGGCGAACTGGCTTGCCGAGCTAGACACCTGGCTCGAGCGTTCGCCGGGGTTTTTCTTCGGGCGCCCAGTCGTGCTCGACGTCGCGGTTCTTCAGCCTGGCAAGCAGGGGCTCGCGGAGCTTTTGCAAAACCTGGCCGAGCGCAATATCAAGGTGATGGGCATCGAAGGCGCCGAACCGTCCTGGCTCGACTTCGCGATGCCGCCGCTGCTTTTGAGCGGGCGGCAGACCAGCGACATCCCCGGCGATCATCCTCCCGCCGCCGCGGAGCCGCCTGTCCCCGCTCCTTTTTCCGATTCCGCTCCGGATGCGGGCGCGTCTCTTTCCGACGCCCCTTCGCCTCCCGGCGACGCCAGTTCAGCACCCGCCGCGGCCGCGACGCCTCAGCAACCAAATTCCTTGCTGCTGGACACTCCGGTCCGCTCCGGCCAGTGCATCGTGCACCCCGAGGGCGATGTGATTGTCGTCGGATCCGTGGCCTCGGGCGCCGAGGTTATCGCCGGCGGCTCAATCCATATTTATGGAACGCTGCGCGGCCGGGCGATCGCGGGTTCGCGCGACGCCCGCGCGCGGATTTTTTGCCGCAAGCTCGAAGCCGAGCTTGTTTCGATCGACGGCCTTTACATGGTGGCCGACGATATGCCCGCGCACCTGCGCGGCCAGCCGATTCAGGTCTGGCTCGACGGTGATTCAATGATGATGGCTCAGGACTGAGACAAAGTGGGAGACAGCAACATGGCCAAGGTTTTGGTCGTAACATCGGGAAAGGGCGGCGTCGGCAAGACGACCTCCACCGCCGCGTTGGGCGCGGCGCTGGCGGCGGCGGGCAAAAACGTCGTGCTCGTCGATTTCGACGTCGGGCTGCGCAACCTCGATCTCGTCATGGGTGCCGAGCGCCGCGTGGTCTACGACTTGATCAATGTCGTTCAAGGCGACGCCAAGCTTGCGCAAGCGCTCATCCGCGACAAGCGCGTGCCGACGCTGTCCCTGCTTCCCGCCTCTCAGACGCGCGACAAGGAGGCCTTGACGGATGAGGGCGTTTTGCGCGTCATCGCCGAGTTGAAGGAGAAATTCGATTGGGTGATCTGCGATAGCCCCGCCGGCATCGAGCGCGGCGCCACGCTTGCCATGCGCCACGCCGACGTCGCGATCGTCGTGACCAACCCCGAGGTATCCTCGGTTCGTGACTCCGATCGTATTATCGGCCTTCTCGATTCCAAGACCGAAAAGGCGGAGAAGGGCGAGCGCGTCGAAAAGCATCTCCTGATCACCCGCTTCGATGCCGCGCGCGCCGGACGCGGCGAAATGCTGAATGTCGAGGATGTGCTAGAGATCCTCTCCATCCCCCTGCTCGGAATCATCCCGGAAAGCTTCGAGGTTCTGCGCGCATCCAATCTCGGCTCGCCGGTCACTCTCAACAATCCCCTGAGCGCGCCGGCGCGGGCTTATTTCGACGCGGCGAAACGGCTGAACGGCGAAGCCCTGGATATGACAATTCCAAGCGACAGGAAGGGCCTGTTTGGCAAGCTGTTCGGACGGAGGGCGGCATGAAACTCATCGATTTTTTCACGCGCCAGTGCACCGCGCCGCGGCCGCGCACCGCGCCGGTCGCCAGGGAACGGTTGCAAATCCTGCTCGCGCATGAGCGCGCCGTCTCCGGCAAGTCCGATCTGATCGCGATTCTTCAGGAAGAAATCATGGCGGTGATCACCAAGCACTTCCCGGTCGACTCGGAAGGGATCAAGGTCAAGATGGAGCGCGGCGAGGTGGTCTCGACGCTCGAGGTCGAGGTCGAAATTCCAACCCCTATGTGCCCAAGCTTCCCGTTGCCCGAAAAGCCGGCTGCGGCCGAACCCTGCGCAGAGCAAGCCGCGGAAGCCGCGGAAGCGGAAAGCTAAACTAGGACAGATGTCCTCCGGCCAGGGACGGGGTAATTCACGCGCATATCCCTAATAGGAAGAGCAGCAGCACAAGATTAAATGATACAACTCAATTTTTCAGACAAAAGATGACAAGATCCCTTGACCGTCTCCCAAGAAACAACGCTGACCGAAGTTGGTACTCGGCGGGCCCTTGGGGCAACCGCGGGCTGAGCTGACAGCGCGGGATCGTGCGGTGGTAATTCAAGCCGGTGGGAGGGACCGTTCTCCAAAATTTTTCCCCAGGCCGGAAATCACCTTCAATGGCACCAGGTGCAAAGCCAGCCAAGCCTTGACCAGCCATCTCCCGAGAAGCGGCGCGATTAAATCGTAATTTATTACGAGCGTGGCTGTGGCGCGCGACCGGCGTGCCCAACGTGGCGCGCCGGGATCGGGGTTTTCGCAGTCAATTCGCCAAAGCAGCCAGAGAAACTCGATCCATATAAATCCGTGTTGTCCAACAAAACGATGGGCGTGCGCGACCACATGATCCACCAAGGCCGCTTTTGCTTTTGCATTGCTGTCGCCGGCGCCCCCCGGCTCATAGCAAAGAACGCGGTTCAGTTGGGGCCTCAGCGAAAATATGTTGCCGCCGTGGAGGCGATAGACCGCTACGGGAACATCAATCAAGACGCTGCCACTGACGGCATTGATTCCAAGGCAAAAATAGAGATCCGTGCCGGTTTTCATATTGTGCAGCGCCGGATTGTCGGCAAACAGGCAAAGCGCGTCGCGGCGAAAGCAATTGCCGGACGTCGGCGACCAGACCCATTGGTTGGTCAGGCCCACAAAGCGGATTGTTTCCAGCACGCAACGGTCGAAGTTTTCCGGCGGCCAAGTCTCCCCGAATGCGTGCTGATAGGGCCGCACCGCGCGAGGCTTGCACCCCCGGCCGGTTTTCATCACCCGGTTGAAAGCGTGCTCCGTTCCCAATACCACCTGATCGCCTAAAACCTGGAGCATGTCGCCGGAGGTGAACCCCACGTGTACGCGCAGCGAAAGATGGACAAAGACATGGGTCTCGACGCAATTGGGAAGCAGAAGATCATCGGCGTCGAGAAATATGACATACGGCCCGGCCGATGCGGCAAACCCGTCGAGCGCGGCCCGCGTTTGCCCGCCGTTGTCCGTGCGCCGGATAATCTTCACGCCGGCATAACCCGCCTCGATCGCACGCAACACCGCGCCGCTCTCGTCGGTAGAGGCATTGTCAACGATGATGCATTCGATATTTGGATAGGTCTGGCCGAATACGGAGTCGACGGCAGCGCGCAGAAAACGTCCGTAATTGAAGTTGACAACAATGACGCTGACCAACGGCAGGCGAAGGAATTTTTTCCCGTCGCCAGGGTCCTTCCCAGAAAAGCGGTTTACCGCGCGCGCGGAGTCAGTCGTGCTTTCGCGCAAGAGAAACCGATCGCCCGTCCCCTCATCCAAATGATTACCTCCGCTTCGCAGTTCGAGATCGACGTCCGGCTTACCCGCAAGGCAACAAACACTTAAACTACCTCGATACCGCCTTGGCAAGAGGGCAGGGGTCTTGGCAAATCGCCTTGATTGCCCGTTACCGGGAGGTATTGGCAGGACTCGGGCGGGCAGTGTGCTAAACGCCCTGAAAATCAGTGCTCCGGCCCTTGCGCGTGCGGTTAACCCTGGCAAGCAATTGGGTAGGCAGTTTCGGATTTAACGTTTTCCAGGGCGAAACGCGACGTAACGTTCTTGAGTGGAATTGTTTCGATCAGACGCTTGTAAAAAACATCGAAGGCTGCGGCATCGCGCACAACCACACGCAAGCCGTAATCGACGTCGCCCGCCATGCGATAGCACTCCATGACTTCTTCCATCTCGGCAATTTGGGCGGCGAAGCGCGCAATTGCCTTGCCGGAATGATCACCCACCTGGACCGAAACGAAGGCGGTTAATCCGAGCCCGAGCTTAAGCGGATCGAGCAGCGCGATGCGCCGCTTGATGACGCCCGACGCGTCGAGCCGCCGTAGCCTTTTCCAACATGCGGTTTGCGAAAGACCGGCCTGCGTTGCGACTTCGCGAATCGACAAGGAGGCGTCTTTTTGGACGACGCGCAGAATCCGCTTGTCGATCGCATCCATGGCTTTTGGTTCGTTCATTTCACATATCCTGGGCGTCTGAATTAAAGTCCATAGAATTACCATGTAAATAGGGATTACCCTTTAATGCCTGGCTTCGCAAGCTTAGCCGGAGTATGGCTGTCTAAAATCGAGCGGGAGAGTCAGTCGCGCCGGATCGCGGGCGGTTCGGCTTTTTGGCGGCGCGGACGCGGCCGTTTGCCCGGCCAGGCCACGATATGGTCGGGATAGCCGGCGAGTTGGACGTCTTTTTCCGACACATCGACACGGCCGCGCACGGAAACCCCCGCCTCGTGCACGCTCGTTTGCGATCCGGACACGAGGGGATGCCACCAGGCAAGATCGCGCCCTTCCGCGATCACCCGGTAGGCGCAAGACGGCGGCAACCAGCCGAGCGTGCGGACCTTGTCCGGGGTCAATTTGATGCAATCATGCACCCTGCGGCGGCGATGCGCATAATCGGCGCAGCGGCAGGTGCTTGGGTTAAGGAGCTGGCAGGCGACGTCGGTGAAGTGAATTTTTCCGCTCTCCTCGTCTTCGAGCTTGACAAGGCAGCAGCGGCCGCAGCCGTCGCAGAGACTTTCCCATTCGGCGGGGTTGAGTGCTTCGAGCGGTTTTTTCTTCCAAAATGGTACTTCGTCCGCAAGCTTTCCTGTGCCGCGCGGGCTTGCCGCGAAGTCTTTTCCGCCAGATGCGGCGAGCTTTTTGCGCGAAGTTGGTGGCGGCATCAGACCGGGCCTATCCAGGGATCAAAGGGCCAGCCTCCCTTGCGCTTCGCCATGGCCATCGTCAAGACGGATGGGCGGAGTAATTTCCGTCGAGCGCCGCTTGCGGTTGTCCGGCCCCCCAGTCAGCGACATATAAATTCAGTGGCAGTTCGCTTCTTGCTTGGCCGGATCGATATGACAACGTCAACCATCGCCCAGGGACGCCGCTCCGCTACCCGCCGGTGTCGCTATCAGGACCAAGACTCGGACATGACTCTCGCCGAAGCTCTTGCGGAGTATTATGCCGCTATTGGCGGCAGGGTCCTCCGCCTCAGCGATTTGTCCGAGGAAAGCGCCGCGCTATTTCGCAGCCATGACATGTGCCATGTCATTTTCGGTCTTGATACCACGCTCGCTGACGAGGTGATGGCTGACACGCGCACACTTCTTTCATGCGATGTCGGGGTCCGGAAATATCTGCGCTATCTGATGACCAACCCGGAAGCCAAAGCGATTTTCAAAGAGGTCGGATATCTAAAATCCATCTGGATAACGGTTCTCACCATTCCCCGAGTTCTTCGGGCGACCAGGGAGGCCTGGAAGATGCCGAGGAAATGGCCTTGGGCGCCGCCGCCGGCATTCCAAAATCGCAGGCTGTCTGATTTACGCCAAGAGTTTGGAATAATCGTTATTTAGGACTGGCCTTTTTCAAGCCGACCCCCTATCCGCGCAAGAGCATGTTCCATCGCAATGGAAGATGCTTTAACCTGGCAAGGTTTCCGGCATCCCATATGCCGGCACGTGTTGGAGCTACAAATTTGTTCGATGATATGCGATCGTCGCGTCTTCGCCGGAAACTCGCGCGGGCTTTGCTTGCCATTGATGCGTTTGTCGATTCCTCGCTTCACGCGAGCCGGGAACGCGCGCGGGAAAATTACGCCTCCTTTTCGGCCTTCATGGATGGGTTCCATCTTGCAGGCTGGCGGCGCGTCCTCAACGAACTCGCCTGCGAGACGCTCACCCTCGGAATCGGCTTCGGCCTGGTGGCCCTCACCCTCGCCGGTCCGGCCTTCCAGGAAACCTCCGACGATTGGCTGAAGAAAACCGACCTCGCGGTGACCTTTCTCGACCGCTATGGCCAGGAGGTCGGGCGGCGCGGCATCAGGCACGACGACAAGGTCTCGTTCGACGAACTGCCGCAAAATCTGATCCACGCGGTGATCGCGACCGAGGACCGGCGGTTCTTTGATCACTTCGGGATCGACGTGATCGGCACGCTGCGGGCGTTGACCGTCAATGCGCGGGCCGACACGGTGGTCCAGGGCGGCTCTTCGATCACCCAGCAATTGGCAAAAAATCTGTTTCTTTCAAACCAGCGAACGCTGGCGCGCAAGATCAAGGAGGCCTATCTCGCGGTCTGGCTCGAGGCCCGCCTGCCAAAACGCGAGATACTGCGGCTATATCTAGATCGCTCCTATCTCGGCGGCGGCGCCTTCGGGGTGCAGGCCGCGGCGGAATTTTACTTCGGCAAATCGGTGCGCGATCTCTCGCTTGCCGAAGCCGCCATGATTGCCGGTCTTTTCAAGGCGCCAACCAAATACGCGCCGCATATCAATCTGCCCGCGGCCCGCGCTCGGGCAGCCGATGTCTTGAACAATATGGTCGAGGCCGGCTACCTCACCGAGGGGCAGATTTACGCGGCGCTGCGCAATCCGGCGACGCCGGTCGATCGCAGCCGGGACCTCACCCCGGATTGGTATCTCGATTATGCCTTTGACGAGGTGAAAAAACTCGCCGACGAAAAGAAACTCGGCGACGAGCGCGTGCTGACCGTGCGCACCGCCCTTGACAGCAATCTGCAGAAACATGCCGACGCGATCATCGAGGATCAATTGCGCCAGCACGGGCCAGCTTATCACGCCAAGCAAAGCGCGATGGTGATTCTCGAACCGCTCGGCGCGATCCGGGCGATGATCGGCGGCCGCGACTATGGCGAGAGCCAGTTCAACCGCGCCACGGACGCGCTACGCCAGCCGGGCTCTTCGTTCAAGCCTTTCGTTTATCTGACGGCGCTCATGACTGGCAATTTCAAGCCCTCGACGATTGTCGTCGACGCGCCGATTTGCATCGGCAATTGGTGCCCGCACAATTACAAAAACTCCTACGCGGGTCGCGTACCGCTCGTCACCGCTCTTGCGCGGTCCCTGAACACCGTCGCGGTTCGTTTGTCAATCGACATTGGTAAGGCATATCCGGTGCCAGGGCACAACAATACCTGGGATGAGGCCAAGCGCGGCCGCGCAAAGATCGTCGAAACTGCCCGGCTGATGGGTCTGACGACGCCGCTCATCGATACCGTCTCTCTGCCGATAGGTGCGGACGAAGTCACGGTCATCGATATGGCGTCTGCCTATAGCACATTCGCGAATGGCGGCTTGCGCGCGCCTCCTTATGCGGCGGTGGAGATCACCAACAGCCGCGGCGAAGTGATCTACCGGCACGACCGCGACGCGCCACCACTCAAGCAAATCATCGATCATGATACAATCGTCACCATGGTTTCGATGATGATGCAGGTCGTCCTGGCGGGCACCGGAAGACGCGCGCAACTCGACAATACGGAGGTTGCAGGCAAGACCGGGACGACGAATGGTTACACGAATGCCTGGTTCATTGGCTACACCGGCAATTATGTCGGCGCGGTCTGGTTCGGCAATGATGACACCACGCCGATGGAGAATATGACCGGCGGCACACTGCCCGCGCAAACTTGGCACGAGGTCATGGAATATGCCCATCAAGGCATTGAATTGAAGCCCTTGCCCGGCAGGCCGGCCCCAGCG
>JBAUNU010000152.1:0-3139 GCA_049579405.1 Methylocella sp. | reverse complement strand
CGGCGAACTTAACGATATTATCCTGGGTCACGCGTATCTTCCTCTAATGGAAAGTGGAGGCTCGACCACCCCCACGATACGCCGCCTCACCTCATTACGCCGTCACCAACTTTTGCCCATAGCTCATATAGCCCAGCCGAATGCTGTGGCGCGATCAAGACGCCTATCGAAGGCAAGCCGGACCCGAAACACATTAGCACGTCCTATGCGGAGCGCGCCAATCTCACTATGCGGATGCACATGCGCCGCTTTACGCGACTGACAAACGGCTTTTCCAAATCCAAAAAGATTGAGAACCATGCTCACCAAGTCGCGCTACATTTCATGTACTATAATTTCGTCCGCATCCATTCCGCGCTGCGGATGACGCCCGCAATGGCCGCTGGCATATCGGATCGGCTTTGGGAAATTGATGATATTGTCTGCTGGTCGAAGCCAATGATCCAAAGTCGGCTCGGCGCGGTCCTTATAAAAAGACCGAAATTTCAAAATGACCCACTACCCACCGGTCGATCCATTTGCTTTTTGGCTTGAAGGGGAAGTTGCACCAATGATCCGTCATGCGTTGGATATGCGCGGTCGCGTGCGCCCACTAAAAGTCATATCTATTAACAGTTGTCAATAATTATATAGCCGATCTCGACAGCCACTTTAGCGCCTCACGAGGGCGACAAGCTGAAACCTAAAACATGACATATGAAAAATCTCACGCCCGCCATTTTTGCGCGGCGGCATGGTCTTGCGCTTTCGCCTCGACCCAGTCGCCCGCGCCGCCGCTCAAATGCCGCTTCTTCCAGAACGGCGCCTCGGTCTTCAAGTAATCCATGAGAAATGACGCCGCCGCGAAAGGCTCGGTGCGATGCTGGCTCGCGGTGACGACAAGAACGATTCCCTCGCCAGGCCGGATCAAACCATGCCGGTGCACGATAAGCACGCCTTCGAGCGGCCAGCGTGAGGCCGCCGCACGCGCGACGCGGGTGATTTCCTCTTCCGCCATACCCGGATAATGCTCGATTTCGAGCGCCGTCAAAGCGCCACCCTCGTCGCGGCAAAGCCCGGTAAAACTGACCAGCGCGCCGACATTGATGCATCCTTGCGTCAGCCGGGCGGCTTCGGCCGCAACATCGAAGCTCTCCGTCTGAACGCGCACAAGAATCCGGGCACTCACGGTGCGGGACCGTGATCGCCTAAAGATAAATCGCTCATGGGCTCTGTCTTTTGGTTTTGCGCATGATCTTATCCAAAAAGTCTGCAACTTTTTGGGATCGTGCGCTATCCCCCGGTCATCGGCGGAAAAAAAGCAATTTCGCGCGCATTCTGGATCAAGGCGTCGTGCTTGACATGGGTGCGGTCGAGCGCCGCGCGCATCGCTTTTATATTCGCAAAGGCGGCGGCATAGTTTTCCCCCTTGCCGCTCAGCCACGCCATGAGTTCGCCGACGGTGTTGATGTTTTCAGGCGGCGCGATCTCTTCCTCGGCCTTGCCGATGCGTTCGCGCACCCATGCGAAGTAAAGGGCTTTCATGATGGCTCGCCGATGACTTCCTTCAAACTCGCCTTCAAATAGTCCCAGCCGGTGTAGAGCGTGAGAAGAGCGGAAAGCCAAAGCAGGACCAAGCCGGTGTTCGTCAGTCCAGGAACAATTCCATCGCCGGAAGGGCCGGCGATGAGCAAGCCGAGCGCGACGAGCTGCAACATGGTCTTCCATTTGGCGACCTTGCTCACCGGAATCGAGACCTTGAGCTCGGCCAAATATTCGCGCAGCCCGGACACGAGAATCTCCCGGCAAAGAATGATCACCGCCGCGGCCAGCGAATAGCTGGCGATGGTATGATCGGCGGCGAGCATCATCAGGACGGCCGAGACGAGCAGCTTGTCGGCGATCGGATCGAGCATCTGGCCGAGCCGCGATTGCTGCGACCACGCGCGGGCCAAATAACCATCCAGAAAATCGGTGATCCCGGCGCCAATGAAAATGCCGAGCGCGACCCAGCGCATCCATGCGACCTCGGGCCAAAAGAGGCAGCCGGCCACGATCGGCACCGCCGCCACCCGCCCATAGGTTAGGATATTCGGAACGCTCCAGGTCAGGCCCGGACTTCTCGCTAGGATTGTGATCGCCATGGCCGGGGAAACGCTCTCTCCGAGGCTCTGTCAATAGGCCACACGGGCTCCGCCACGCCGGACCGGCCGCGCCGATAACGTATGGTGAGCCTATTGTCTGCCACGTTCGTGAAAAAAATCATAGACTAGCCGTGCGGTTGCCGCGTTTATTCCCGGGATTCTCGCGAAATCGGATAGGGCCGCGCGGGAAATCGCCTTGGCGGTGCCGAAAGCGTGGAGCAGGGCCCGCTTGCGCGCCGGGCCGACCCCATGGATTTCGTCGAGCGGGCTTTTGGTGAACTCCTTTTTGCGGTGCGCCCGATGGGTTCCGATCGCGAAACGATGCGCCTCGTCGCGCAGCCGCTGCACGAAATAAAGCGCCGGATCGCGCGGGGACAGCTTGAACGGCTCCAGCCCGGCCATAAACAAACTCTCCCGCCCGGCGTTGCGGTCCGGGCCCTTGGCGATCGCCGCGACCACCACGCCGATGACGCCAAGCTCCATCAAAACACCTTGCGCGGCGTCGAATTGTCCCTGGCCGCCGTCGATAAGGATGAGGTCTGGCCTATCTGGGAAGGCCGCCTTGCCGTCGCCCATTGTCCCGGGATCACCGGGCACGGCGGAGTCTTCCTTCGTGAGCCGCGCGAAGCGCCGCCGCAGGACTTCCCGCATCATGGCATGATCGTCTCCTGGAATCGTGTTGCGGTCACGGATGTTAAACGTGCGATAATGCGTTTTCATGAAGCCGTCCGCGCCCGCCACGATCATCGCGCCGATCGCGTTCGTTCCCATGATATGGGAGTTATCGTAGACTTCGATACGGCGTGGCGGGCGGGCGAGGCCTAAGGCCCCGGCGAGCGCGGCGAGGAGTTTTGCCTGCGAAGCGGCCTCCGACAATTTGCGTCCCAAAGCCTCGCCGGCATTTTGCCGGGCGTGTTCGACCAGATCCCTTTTTTCTCCCTTTCGAGGGACGGTGATCTCGATTTTGCGCCCGGAGCGTTCGCGCAAGGCTTCTTCTAGCAACTCCCGATTCTCGA
>JBAUNU010000151.1:0-5594 GCA_049579405.1 Methylocella sp. | reverse complement strand
CCGCGGCCGAAGTCCGGGAAGCGTTCATCGGCGCGGTTGTGGACGATCAAAACAGCCGGGATTGACGGACACGCCATCGTAGCGAGGTCTTCGCGCGTGATGCCCGCGCCGCTCGCGACGATGCTGTGTGGCGTGATGGTGGCCTTGCCGATGTAAGCGGGGATACCCTCGGCCATTAAGCCGCCATCGGAGTGACCGAGATAAGCGATTGAAGCTTCATCGATACAAAAAAAGCTCGCGACGGTCGCAGCCACCTGCGCCTGTTGCAAGACTGCCGTGGGCGACAAAACTTTGTGATCGCTGTAGGCGACAATGAAACCTCGCCGCGTCGCCTCGGTCGTTAGGCCGTAGAAAGCCTCGGACTGGCGCCGGTTGTATCCCGCCGGAGGGAAGACGACGAGCAGCGGATAGGCCCGTGTCGGATCATAATTGCTCGGCGTGCGCACGGCGAATGTAAGCCTGTCGGAGGTTTGCAAATTGTCGTCGAGATCTGCGCGGCCCGTGCGGCTGCCGGGACTGCAAGCTGCCGCAATACCGGATTCCGGCCCCGCCGCGGCAACCTTGGGCCGCGCGGGGACCGAAAATAGCAGAAGGCCAAATGCCAAGATCAGAACTATTGCGATCAGCGCGGTTGTTTGCCGCGAAGCGCTAATTTTCATAGGGCCACCTCCGCGTCTGTGGTTAATCGGTTTCGATCGATCAGAAATCTCAAAGCGAGAAGAAGCGACACCCCTATATCCCGATCACCTATCTCAACAAATTCGCCGGCGATACGGGGAAAGTGACGGCCTATCGCAAGGACGACGTCCTGAAACCTGTCCATCAGACCGTCTGAGATGGCATTCGAGCGCTACTACCATTCTCGGCCATTGCCAGAGGGCGGCCAAGATAACAATACACTTGAGGATTTTTTCAGCACCATTGAAGGCACATGGCCTCCTTTGGTTGATCGATTGCGTTCAGGTTCGGCCATCACCCTGCGGCACCGGTTGAGCCAAGCGAAAGTGCGCTCGGCGATCCGGCGTTTGGGCAACACCACGAATCCCTTGGCTTGACCGGAACGCTTGACGATTTCCGCTTTCGGATGGGCAGCGCGCACGCCAAAGCCTGGTTGAATAAGGGTGCTAGACTAGCCGCCGCCGGCGAAGAGCTTTTTATGCCTTATTGGCTGCATATTAATAGCCAATAAGGCACCAAAATGCATTTAACTCACAACGAATAATACATGTCGAATTCGACCGGATGCGGGGTCATCTCGCAGCGCATCACCTCGCCCATTTTCAATTCGATGTAGCTGTCGATGACGTCGTCGTCGAAAACGCCGCCTGCCTTGAGGAAAGCGCGGTCCTTGTCGAGATTGGCGAGGGCTTCGCGCAGCGAGCCGCAGACGGTTGGGATTTTCTTTAGTTCCTTCGGCGGCAGATCGTAAAGATCCTTGTCCATCGCCTGGCCTGGATCGGCCTTGTTCAGGATCCCGTCGAGGCCCGCCATCAGCATAGCGGAGAAGGCGAGGTAAGGGTTGGCCGCCGGATCTGGGAAGCGCACTTCGACGCGCTTCGCCTTGGGGTCGGGCGAGTACATGGGGATACGACAGGAAGCCGAGCGATTGCGCGCCGAATAGGCGAGGAGGACCGGCGCCTCGTATCCAGGCACCAGCCGCTTGTAGGAATTCGTCGTGGGGTTGGTGAAGGCGTTCAGCGTCCGGGCATGCTTGATGATCCCGCCGATATAATAAAGGCATTCCTGGCTCAGATCTGAATATTTGTTGCCGGCGAATACCGGCTTGCCGCCTTTCCAGATCGATTGATGGACATGCATTCCCGAGCCATTGTCGCCGAACACCGGCTTCGGCATGAAGGTCGCCGTCTTGCCGTAGCTTTGCGCCACCTGGTGGATGCAATATTTGTAGACCTGTAGGTGATCGGCCATCGTCGTCAGCGGCCCGAACTTCAGACCGAGCTCATGCTGCGCCGAACCCACCTCGTGGTGGTGCTTTTCGACCTTGGCGCCCATCTGCCCCATGGCGGCGAGCATTTCGCCACGCATGTCCTGCGCCGAATCTTGCGGCGGCACCGGGAAATAACCGCCCTTGGTGCGCATCCGGTGTCCGAGATTGCCTCCCTCGTAGGGAGTGTCCGAATTCGACGGAAATTCGGCCGAATCGACGATAAAGCCGGTGTTATAGGGATCGCAACTGAAACGGACGTCGTCGAACACGAAGAACTCGGCCTCGGGACCGAAGTAGGCGGTATCGCCGATCCCCGTGGAAGCCACATAGGCTTCGGCCTTCTTGGCGATGCCGCGCGGATCGCGGTTATAAGGCGCGCGGGTCGTGGGTTCGAGAATGTCGCAAACGATCGACATCGTGGTCGCCGCGAAAAACGGATCGATCGCCGCCGTTGCCGGATCCGGCATCAGGGTCATGTCGGATTCATGGATCGCTCTCCAGCCGGCGATCGAGGAACCGTCGAACCCCAAACCTTCGGCAAACACATCCTCGTTGAAGATCGTCACGTCGAAAGTAACATGCTGCCACTTGCCTCGCGGGTCCGTAAAGCGGAGATCGACGTATTTTACGTCATTGTCCTTGAGCGACTTGAGTACATCCTTGGCGGTCTTCATGTCTTACCCTCTCTTCTTGGAATTTAACGTATTGGGCGGGAAGCGGGGAATTGGCTTGCACGATTTCGCGGCACCCCAGAGGATCAAATCGCGTCCGTTCCGGTTTCCCCGGTCCGGATGCGGATCGCGTCTTCCACCTCGGAGATGAATATTTTTCCGTCTCCGATCCGTCCCGTTTGCGCGGCTTTCCGGATCGCATCGGCGGCGAGAACGGCGCTGGCGCCGGATACGACCACTTCGATTTTCACCTTGGGCAGGAAATCGACGATATATTCCGCGCCGCGATAGAGTTCGGTGTGGCCCTTTTGCCGGCCGAAGCCTTTCACTTCCGTGACGGTGATCCCGGAGACGCCCGCTTCGCGCAGCGCCTCCTTCACTTCATCGAGTTTGAAAGGTTTGATAATTGCCTCGATTTTCTTCATCGGCATTTTTTTGGACTTTTTGTTGCGGTGTCCCGGCAAACTGGAAAGGGCGGGTGCAAGGGGCCCTTTAATCGGCTCATAGCACCTGCCAAGCAGGACTGCCAGGAAAACTAACCGGCGCTGCCGGGAGGTCATGCCGAAACGGCTTTCCCGTGGCGAGCCAAGCTATGACGCAAATTGCGGGCCAGGAATCCAAGCCGCGCGGCGGCGAAGTTGTAAAATACCGTCGGCACAGCCTCGTTTTTGCTAAAAGTAAACATGAATCCGGCCGGACGATTTTAAGTCTGACGGCTCTAACGCGGGGAGTGGGCATCACAGGAAGCAGCATCGCGACAGCTTGAAACCGCCGTCGTGTCGTTCCTTTGCGATGACGATGCGATCTCAATTCATGTGCTGGCGGGTTCCGCGAGCCAAATTCTTTACGATATACGCAAGCACAAGGGCGCCACGAGCATCCGTGATATTTGGATGGATTACATCACTGAGGAGTACCACAGCAAATGGATCAAAAAAACGGAGCAGGCATATAACTATTTCAAGCATGCAAAGGATGATGCTTTTACTGAGCTTGAGCGGTTTGACCCTCGGTCGAATGAGTGGCTGCTTTTTGCTGCTTGTATCGACTATCTGACGGTATACACGTTTGCGCAAGCGCGATTAGAGGTTGCTGCTTTTTTTACATGGTTTCTAGCAACCCATCCAGGCATCATGCGGAAAGACCATCGGCTCGCTGACGTTATTACAGAGTCACAGGCGTTCAAGGGAATAGGCGAGAAATCGCCATATGAATCGAGATAACCCTGATCACGCGTTACCCAGGCGAGCCTTTATCAGATACGTGTGGTCGAAGCGTGCGCCCGGCGTACTGGCATACATGACGCTGACCTCGATCATGACCACTTTTCCGCATTCCACTTCGCCCGTGTAGCGAGGCCCTATTTCACAGGCTCCTCCTTGATCCTGTCGCCGCCCTTTGCAACGGGAATGACCCAGATGGGCGTCGCGACATCTGCGGAGCTGAGCAGCGATATATAGGGCTGGTTATTGGAGAGATCCTGGTTGATGCCCCGGAGCGCGTCCTTGGCTGAATCGGGAAGCACGACCATGATGTGCGGGCGGACATAGAACCATTCTTTGACCTGGCTGGGGTCTTTTGCCGGAGCTGCACCCTGTCCCTGCCTTGCCTCGCCCAAAAGCATGTAGGACAGTCCAACGCGATCGATGTCAGGCTTCTTCCCAGCGAGGGTCGCCGTGAGCCACTTCATCATGGTCTCGTCTGCGCACATCGGGTCGTGCTGAGGCCTTCCGGGAACGTCGGGCATGCATGTCCAACCATTGGTGCCCTGGCGAAGCACCCTGCCGTGGGACATTCCATCCTTCGGATTCGCGGGCCAATCCATCACGGCTGCGTGCTCCGTGATGCTGGCGGGGCCCGCGCTCAGCGCGTTCGCAATTTTCCATTCGTCGGAATGCGCTGACGTGGTGAACGTACCCGGGGCTAACGGCGTCGTAGCGGTTGCCAGGTCTTCCGCACAAGCTATCGATGAAATCGTTGCGAGACTGATCGCGCCGTATACGACACCCCTAATCATGAGAGCCTCCATATGAACAGCGACAGTGGGCAGCGGGCATGCTGGACTTATGAGCATTTAGAACGACGGCCACCGGCCACCAGCACCGGATTAAGGTGTGGCCCATCCGATATCAGAGTAATCGATAATTCTATTCGGACAATAAGCGAATATTGATGACTTCACGCTTTTTACCGCGAAGGGCTCGCTTATAAACTTGGTACTAACAAAAAGATCCACCGCATGTCGATGCCACGCGGTGGATCCTATCGTGTTTCTATTGCGAATTATTATTCCACTGTTTCGAGAATGACCCGCCGCTCGCGGCTGCTTTGAGGCCTTTCCGTTGCAACCAGTGTCGCACCGACGCCTGAGCCGAGAAGCTGGAGGGAGATTTCCTTGCCGTTGCCGAACTTGATTCCATCGCGATAGGCGCCGTGTTCGAGCCGCGCGAAGATGACTTTTTCCTCGTCCGTGACGCCGAGGCGCGTTTGAAGATCGCTCGATATCCCTTCGAGCTTGAGATGTGTATCGTATTGAACGCAGACTGCCGTCGTGCAATCGCCAGGCGAGGCGAGGCCAATGCTTCCCGATGGAAAGCGGGTGGTCACATATTTCTCGGACTCGCGTGCAGGCCGGGAGGCGTACATTTCAAGCGAATAGTCACACATTTGTGTCACTCCTAATGTCTCGAGACGGTTGCATCCCTTCCGTGCGTAGACCCCGCCCGCCGGTACACTACTGAAGACCGGGCCGGCTTCGGAAATACGGGATGAGTAGCCCCCAAGAAGGGAGGGGGAAGCGTGGAAGCCTCTCAGGGCCAGTCGGCTCGATCCCAGAGAAAAACGCTAGCGCGTGCCGCGTCGGACCGGGCCACATCCGGCGGCCGCCGGATGTTCCACTTAGGCAACGAACGCTGGAAAACAGATCAAGGTTCCAAGTCATTCGTGCATTCCGGCATGCTACCGCAACCTTATGC
>JBAUNU010000150.1:0-1696 GCA_049579405.1 Methylocella sp. | reverse complement strand
CGCTGGTGAGGAGCGACGTGCCGACGTGGTTCCGCTCGTCGGTCGGGAGCATATAGCCAATCGTTCCCTGAATATCGAAATCACCCCAGCCGATGCCACCCGCGATGGTGGGGGTGACAATCCAAGCCGGCCTGTTGGTAAAGGCGGTAATGCCGGTTGGCGCCTGAAATCCCAAGAAGGCGGAGAGGATATAGTTTCCATTTTCTTCATTGGCGCTGAGCAGCCGCTGTTTGATGGTGACGAAGTTCCCATCGGCGAAACCCGTTGCGGGTTCGACCTTGCTTCCCTCAGAGAGCCGCTGCTCGAAGTTCGGCACATTGATCAGAATTTCATTGGTGGTCGTCGGGATCAGTTCCAGACCCTTGCCGGAGAAATAATTGTTAACTTCCGCGCCATTTTGCAGGAATTGTTGAGATTGATCGTATCTAAACTCTTCCTCGAGCCGTGGAGTGACGGTCGTGATCGGGGTCATCCAATGCGGCTGGCTCGCCTGCGCCGCGTCCACGCGATCGAACCAGGTCGCGAAATAATCTGCGATAGGGTTGTCCGGGGCGACGGCCGGTTCGGGCTGCGGCAAGGCCGAGTCCGCCGCAAAAGCGGCGCCCGGAAGGCCCGCGATCAGTGAAGCAATTACATAAAGCGGCAGACTGGCGGCACCATTTGTGGAAGTTATTTTTTTAGGTGTCATTACCGTGGCCTTGTTGGCGAGGAGATGTCCAGAGGCTCGCTCCGCCCTCAATTGGTAATAATAATATATAACGATGGTCGGTAGGCTCAAACATAATCGCCGGGTCCCGGTCACGCGCGCATTGCAAAGCCAGCGCGCGTGTCGCAATTGTCACACGGGGTCCGCGCGCCGATTCGCGCCTATCGGGGCGAACGGTGCCAAGGGACTTTGACTTTGGCCGGCGCGGGCCCCGTTGCGCACGGCAATGCGTTCCTTTACAAGGGCGCGAAATCGAGGGCGCGCGATGGCCAAAGACGAGGACGAACTTTCTGAGCAAATAGTCGAGCCTGGCGCCTTGCCGGGATCGCTTCGCCATGAAATGCCGCGGAACGGCGGCCAATCCCCATCGGCGGACGAACCGGAAAGGGCCGTAAGGCAGTTGCCAGAGGCGGAGCTGTCCCTCGCCGCGCCGCCCGAATCGCAATCGCCTCGCGAACCGCAATTTTCCATGGAATCGCACGCGCCTAAAGGACCCACGGAATCACACACGCCGGAGAGACGCGTGGAGCCGCCCGCGCCGGAAGAACCCCGGCTGGAAACTCGCGCTTCCGGGTCGCGGGGCCCGGCGCCGCCCGAGGCGCAATCGTCTGGCGAACCGCAATTTTCCATGGAATCGCACGCGCCTAAAGGACCCACGCCGGAAACGCCCGCTCCCGAGCCCGTGGACCCGGAGCCCTCGGTGTTTGCGCCGCCACCGAGATTGGCCGGTGATCAAACCAAGCCGCGCTCGCTCTTTCCCGCGCTTGCCGCCACCGCCGTCGCCGGCGCGATACTGGGCTTTGGTGGAACATTGGGGCTGCGCTATTTCGGCGGCTCCCAGATCAACGGATTTGCCCAGCGCATTGCCGCGTTGAACGCACGAATCGATGCGATCGAGGGCAAGGAAGATGCCGCCTCCGCCGCCGCCCGCACCGCGTTGGCGGCGATCGAAACCCGCGTCGCGGCAACGGAAGGCGCCGCGGGCAAAGC
>JBAUNU010000149.1:0-2777 GCA_049579405.1 Methylocella sp. | reverse complement strand
GGGCTGATCACGGTGCGCGGGCAGGTGACCCTCGTGGCAAAGTACAATACGTTTGACGGTAACGATGATCTCAGTCTAGGCTATGCGGTTACTAATACCACTGAGGCAACTGGAAATCAAACCTATGAATATAACACGTTTCTTCATTGTCCCGCGGCGTGTCTGACCTTCGGTCAAACCGGAAATTTTAAGATTCATTATAATTATGTTCAAGGTATAGATGAGTTGTCAAACCCTTCCTGTAATCCTGCCTGTAGTCATGGGGATTGGTTCATCATCAATAATTTCACAATGGCGGCGATTACCGAGACGCTGAACGCCTCGTTCGATACCGTGTACCTTGACTCCACGAATGGGAGCAACATGTCCACCCTTTGTTATTTTGCCTTCGCGGGCCCTCCATATCCGGCACCAACGTTCTCCGGGTCATGCAGGAACGAGACATATATCGCCAGGGCCGGATACAATGTTGGCGGCACTGCCGTTAGGGTGGAACCGCAAGGCACCGCGCAAGGACCGTTCACGATCGCCAATAATTACATCGATCCCGCGGATTTTGCGGGCGGCGCCGGGCTGGTCATCTTGGCAAACGGCTCAGACGGCACGTCGAGCAGCGTGACCTGCACCGGAAACATAAACATGCTTAATGGATCGACAGTCACTCCATCCAATGGTCAAACCAACGAAGGCAGATCGTTTATGACGTGCCGTTAAGGCGAGCCAAACGAAGAAGAAATCGGCATGCGCAAGAACGCGAAGTACTTTACTTACAACTAGTGGAGAAATCTCCTTCGCAAGCGCGACTGATGGCGGCGGCCGCGCATGGGAGGGTATGACGGAGTCCCGCAGTCTGTTGGGCGTGATTTTAACAAGGCGGACAAGGGCACAAAGTTGCTCCGGCGAGCAACAAAGAGGAAGATGAGGAGGAAGTGATGAAGAAGATGGGAAAGCCAATGATGAAACCGAAGAAGGCAAAGCCTTTCGCGCAAATTCAACGCCTGTCGCCCGGCGCCCGGAACGCATTCGTGGCCGTTCAAGGCGATGGCGGGATCGTCGTTGCGCGACGTGCAGATTGCGAGCTCCTCTGTCTTCCTCCACAACTCCTATGGAAGCGGGACAAAACGTTTTGATCTGCCCTCCCGAACCCCCACCCGGATCAGTCTCCGGCAGGGGGCCCGGCCGCTGCGGAGTGCGCGCGCCACAATCTTTTGACCTGGGAGAGGATCTTGCCCCGCTCCAAGATCGCTTTCTCCGCCATCCGCTTGGCAAGACTAGCGAAAGGTCTGAGAGCGTTAACCCAAAGCCCTTTGGCGGGGGCGCTGTCCGCAGGGCTGAGAGAACGCAATCAATCCTGCCGCAACGTACCCGGCGAGGCGATACTCAGGTCATGACCACATTCGAGATCGATAGGAGAGTGAGGATAGTGCGCGTCCTTGCGGAGGTCGATGAGCTGAAGGACTTCTGGGCAGGGTGCCCTACTCACCGCGACGCGGATTTCGATTTTTATCTTTTCTATCTCCGCAATTCTCCTGAAGTTGTGCGACCGCACGTGATCGTCCTCTACCGCGACGGACGGCCTCACGCAATGCTGGTGGGCCGGCTAGAGAAACGAGGCGTCGACATAAGGTTTGGTTACATACGCCTCATCAGGCTCAGACTTCGCGCTTTGACCTTCATGTATGGAGGCGTGCTCGGCGACATCTCCTTGGCTGCGGACGCCAGGGATGTTATCTCGTGCATTGAGGAGTCGCTGCGGGCGGGTGAAGCCGATGCGGCGTTTCTGGAATATCTTCCTGTGGACTCGCCGCTACACGATTGTGCACGTTCTCTCCCGAGCCCGGTGCGCGTCAATCATTTCGCCGAACCATGTATTCACCGAATAAGAAATCTGCCGCTCGGTAAGTCATTTCTGCAAAGCGTATCATCGAATCAACGCCGTAACCAGAAGCGGCGAGCGCGGCGGCTTGCAGAATCATTTGGCGATAAGGTGCGGATCGAATGCTTCCAAGATGCAAGCGCTCTCCAACGACTGATGGAGCACGCCGAGTCAATAGCCGAAAAATCGTATCAGCGCGGCCTTGGGGTTGGCTTTGCAAATACTCCTGTGATGCGCAAGCGGCTTGAGCTAGAGGCGCAGAAGAAGTGGCTCCGCGCCCACATACTCTATCTCAACGACCAACCGTGTTCATTCTGGATATGTTCATACTACAACAGCACTCTCTATAGCGATTTCATGGGGTTCGACCCGGAATACAGCAAATATGAGCCGGGAATGTATTTGGTGATCAACGTCATCGAAGAAATACGCCGCGAGGCTGGAAATCAGGAGGCCGCGCGGGTTGATTTTGGCATCGGCGACTCCGAGTGGAAATCCATTCTTGGCAACCAAAGCTGGCGCGAGGAGTTGGTGTGCATCTTCGCGCCGACGGCTACGGCTGTTGGTGTCAATTTTTTTCAAACTTTGGTTTCGGCGATTGATCGCGCGGGGCGGGCAATCTTGCGACGGAGCAACTTGCTTCCCCTCGTGAAGCGGGCATGGCGCAGTCGTATCGCGCGCGGCTAAACTTCCTGCCCCGGCACAGTCCGCAGAAAAATTCAATTTTTGACCAACTGCCCTGGCCCATCGGTTGTCCGTCCTGGCGACCTCACGCTGCCGGTTTAGGGCTGCCTGAGTCAACCGGATAGGCCACTCATCGAGGCGCGTGCCGTGCCGCCACGACAGTAAAACACTATGAAGTTCCAGCGCAATTCGGTTGGTCTTTTTCAATGTTTCTAAT
>JBAUNU010000148.1:0-3375 GCA_049579405.1 Methylocella sp. | reverse complement strand
CTCCTATTCCCCTTATGACAATGTCGAAGCCAAACCCTACCCGCCGATCCTGGCACTGGGCGGCCTGACCGATCCGCGTGTCACCTATTGGGAGCCTCTGAAATGGGTTGCTAAGCTTCGCGCCATGACGACGGGCGGCGGTCCAATCCTCCTCAAGACCAACATGGGCGCGGGACACGGCGGCGCACCCGGACGCTTCGATCATCTCGAAGAGGTGGCGCTGCAATACGCCTTCGCCCTGGCCTGCGTCGAAGGCCGGTTCGAGATCGATGAGCGGTGACTTCAAACTATCCTTGAGCTTCCATGAACGCCTTGAGTTCCGCCATGGATTGAAAGTGAAAAATCCCGCGTTCCGATCGCGCTTCGATGGAGCCGTCGGCATACATTATGTAAGAGGTTCCTTCGGATTCATAGCGTCCAACAATGGCGAGCCCCGCCTCGCTGTCAGCCGGCGGCGAAGAATCGCGCGGAGCCGCGCCGGGGAGGACTTCGGATACAAATGGCGCCGCAGGATCGAGGCTTGCCGGTTCGGCCGCTTCGGGCCAAGGCTTTGGGCTCTCTTTCCGCGCATCCAGCGCCGGCTCAGGCGCGATGAGACGGTCCTCGCCGAAGGCCGCATCGATCGAAGCCGTTTCGGCCGGCCAGGTCGCGCGCGGTCCGGATTCCGTATCGGGCTCGCCAGCGTCGATGTGCGATTCCTGACGCCGCGCCTCGACAGGCGGCTTTTTTGCTTCATCGCCGCCGAAGAGTCCTGGTTCGCCGCCGGCATCCCATGCGGATTCCGCGGGCGCCTCCGCCGCGGGAGCGGAAGCGGGCCGCGTTTTCGTTTCGTCCTCGGCCTTGGCCGCTGCCCCCTCGCCCGGCATAGCGAAGCCCAACGGCGGCTCGATTGCGGCTTCGGAGACGCTCGGAGCGGCGCGCGAAACAAGGGGGAGTTTTGGCGCGGCAAGATCAGACTCGGACTCGGGCGTTTCCCTCGCGGCGGGCACCACTGTCCCGCGAGACTTCAAGACGCTGCGCGCCGGTGTGAGATTGGGACGCGTGGGACGCTGCGGCCAGGTTCGCAAGCTGGCGGCGGGCGGCATGGCTGCCGGAGGCGGCCTCGCTTCGGACACCGTCGAAGCCTCGGGGTTGAACGCAAGCCCCGGTTCCGGACGCAGCTCGCTGGCCTCATCTTCACCTAACTCACGCGGCAACGGCGTCAAACCTTTCTTGGTTTTTAGGAGAGCATGCAAGCCGGAAAGACTCTGCAAGATAAACCCGAGCGCAATTGTCACGATCCCGCCGGACAGCGCCGTCGCACCGGCGATGAACCCGGCCCAGCCGCGCTCGACCTGGATGATTCCATAGCCAGCATACATCGCAAAGGCGCCGCACAGCGAGAGGAGAGCTCCCAAAGCAAGAACCAAGTAGCTCATTTTTTCCACCTTCGGCCGAAAACGTACCGGCCGCTTACGAAATCACCCCGCCCAAATCCGGCGGACCTTCGACCCGGCCAACCGCTTGCCGCGCCAGACGGGGCCGCTTACTTATGTGGCTCCGTGGCCACGACGCAAAAGCCACGCCCGGCGGAAAAAACCAAGGAGCCCCACATGTCATTCACCCTGCCCGATCTTCCCTATTCCTACGAGGCGCTCCAGCCCTACCTTTCCAAGGAGACGCTGGAATTTCATCACGACAAACACCATGCTGGCTACGTGACGAACGCCAATAATCTTTTGAAGGACAGCGGTCTCGAAAGCAAGTCCTTGGAAGAAATCGTCAAGGAGACCTACGGCAAAAATGTGCCGCTGTTCAATAATGCAGCGCAGCATTACAACCATTCGGAATATTGGAAATCGATCAAGCCTAATGGCGGCGGCAAAGTTCCCGGCGCTCTCGAAAAAGCGCTCATCGCGGCTTTTGGATCGATCGAGAAGGTCAAGCAGGAGCTTGTCCAAGCCGGCACGGCACAGTTCGGTTCCGGCTGGGCTTGGCTTATGGTCAAGGACGGCAAGATTGCCGTCGAGAAGACGGGAAATGCCGAAAATCCGCTGCTCCAAGGGGCAAGGCCGATTTTGACGGTCGATGTCTGGGAGCACACCTACTACATCGATTACCGCAATCGCAGGCCCGATTATCTCAAGGCCTTTGTCGACAATCTCGTGAATTGGGACTATGTCGCGGAGCGGTACGACGCCGCCATCAAATAGGATGCTCGCCCGATTGCGCGGAAAAAACTCGCGCCTTGGAGTCCTCATCAAGCACAAAACGTGCGGTTCAAGACCGGGCATTCGGACATCAAGGGCGAGTGTCTGGATGCCCGGCTCCCTGGACTTGATCCGGGGACGGGCATGAGGTGAGAGTCAAAATCACAACGGGACTTGGTATTCCGCGATTTGGTGCGAAGCCGCCTTTTTGCCCTCATTGCCTTGAATGAGGTCTGGTTGGCCTCGTGCTCGCGCCGCCACTCAGCGGGGGGGCCGCCGCCCGCCGATATGGTCTTGTACCGCGTGCGCAGGAGGCGTCAAAAAGGCGTTGAACCGCGCCTGTACGATCGCGTAGCATTCACACGCTCTCTTTTCCAGGCCGGGACGATCGATGATTTGGATCGTCCCCCGGCGGTAGCCGATCAAACCCGCGGCCTGCATCGCTTGCGCGGCAAGCGTCACCGATTTCCGGTCGGCACCCAACATGTGAGCCAGGAATTCGTGCGTGTATGTTAGGCTCTCGCGTCCGGCGCGATCGTGCATCATGAGGAGCCACCGGCACAATCGCTGTTCGATCGTATGCATGGAATTGCACGCGGCGGTCTGCTGAACCTGGGCCAGCAGCGTCTCCGAATAGCTTACCAGGAGATTGCGCACGTGCTCGCTCCGCTCGAACTCCCCTCGCACAACCTCGATGGGAACGCGCACCAAGCCACCTTCCAATTGCACCAGGCATAAATTGAAGGAGGTTCGGCTATACATGGCCGCGAACAAGCCAAATGCGCCTTCGTTCCCAATGTTCGCCGTCTCGACTGCCGCGCCGTTCGCCAAAACCGTCAACAGCGAGAGAACGGAGCCTATCGGGAAGTAGACGTGTTCAAGGTGGCCGCCCGCCTCGCAAATAACGTCACCGAGCCGGAGCGCGACCGGTTGAATGTGGGGGTCGATCCGCGCGTGGGCTTCGGGCTCAAAGGCGCCGAGCAACCGATTGGCATGCGCGGCCGG
Source organism: Methylocella sp. (assembly GCA_049579405.1). Classification (GTDB taxonomy): domain Bacteria; phylum Pseudomonadota; class Alphaproteobacteria; order Rhizobiales; family Beijerinckiaceae; genus Methylocapsa. Next base: position 181 of record JBAUNU010000148.1, on the reverse strand, counting down.
TTTGCCCAATATTTTGCGTGGGGGAGCACCGGTTTTCTGGTCCATCAGCCACCATAGCACCGTACCAGGCTTTTCCAAAACGCGGATGACGGGATTTTATTGTCACGTTTTAAATCATTAAGCTTCGCCATGTCAGGCAATAGGGTTCGGGCTGGTGGCTCGACAACCACAGCGGCGTTCC
>JBAUNU010000147.1:0-3790 GCA_049579405.1 Methylocella sp. | reverse complement strand
TAAAGGACGCCCGGAGAAATAGCAATAATTATATAATAGAATTATTACAATTTTAAAAATACCGCTAGCACCTCGATGGCCATTTATACAGGTTGCCTCGCCTCCCTCCTCTTTTCGAGCGCAATTTTGAATGGTTTATCCGGTTATAGATCCTGCTCTCAGTCAATGTTGCTGTGGTCTAACGCTGATTAGACGGATCCGCGCAAGATACTGAAAACCGGGTTCTGGTCCCTATAACACGCCCTTGAAGCCGCCTGAGAATCAGACATTCAAAATCAAGTATCACCTCTCGTGGCGCTTGTTATCACGGCATCTTACACCTACGCTCGACGATTACTATTGTTTGCCAAACTTAAGCGATTCTGTTTCGTGTTCAATCGCGTGGATTTATCCATTGCTGGCGCAAAGTGGGCCAAATTCGAAGTGACGCATTCGCTCCGCATAATCTCGAACGAGATAAACGTCGTTTTTCTCCTACCGCCCGCGCTTCGCTCCGGCCGCGAAGCGGACCGCTTGCTCGGCGGCGCGGAACAGCGCTTGCGCCTTATTGACGCTTTCGCGGTACTCATAAGCCGGGTCGGAATCATAGACCACTCCTCCGCCTGCCTGGACATGCATCGCCCCGTCCTTGACGATCGCGGTGCGCAGGACAATGCACGTATCCATCTCACCCGCGGCGCCGAAATAGCCGATGCAGCCGCCATAGATGCCGCGCTTATCGGTCTCGAGCTCGTCGATGATTTCCATCGCCCGCACCTTTGGCGCGCCGGAAACGGTGCCGGCCGGAAACCCGGCGCACAAAGCATCGATCACATCATGGTCTCGCGCGAGCCTGCCTTCGACGTTCGAGACGATATGCATGACATGGCTGTAGCGCTCGATCGCGAATTTCCCGGTCACCTCGACCGAGCCCGTTTCGGCGACGCGCCCGACGTCGTTGCGGCCGAGATCGAGCAGCATCAAATGCTCGGCGCATTCCTTTTCGTCGGCCAAGAGCTCCGCCGCCAGACGTTCGTCCTCGGCCTTCGTCTTGCCGCGCCAGCGGGTGCCGGCGATCGGCCGGATGGTGACTTTTCCGCCGCGCACGCGGACCAGGATTTCCGGGCTCGAACAGACGATCTGGAACGGTCCAAAATCGAGATAGCAGAGAAACGGCGCGGGGTTGATTCGCCGCAGCGCCCGGTAAAGCGCAAAGGCGGGCAGAGCGAACGGCGCCGAAAACCGCTGCGAAAGGACAACCTGAAAGATGTCGCCCGCCCGGATGTAATCCTGGGCGCGCGCGACCATCTCGAAAAAGCGCTCTTTTGGCGTGTTCGAGCGCGGCGGACCCGCGGCCAGAGCCGGATCGACGGCATGGGGCTCACGCGCCAGCGGTCCTTCGAGGGTGGCGACCACGGATTCGAGGCGTTCCAGCGCGCTATCATGGGCGGCGCGAAACGCACCGTTTCGCTCCGGGCGCAACGGCGTGACGACGAAAATTTCGTCCCTGACCGCATCGAAAACCACCATCACGGTCGGGCGCAGCATGAGCGCGTCGGGCACGCCAACCGGATCTGGCTTTGCTTCGGCAAGATTTTCCATCTGGCGGACCATATCGTAGCCAAGATAGCCGAAGACACCCGCCGCCATCGGGGGGAGGTCGTCCGGCGCCGCGATCCGCGATTCGGCGATGAGTTCGCGCAGAGCCGCGAGCGGAGGCCCGGCGCAAGGCGAAAAACCGCCGGGACCGGCGAGCGCGTGGCGATTGATCTCGGCTTTTCCTCCAAAGACGCGCCAGACAATATCCGGGTCGAGGCCGATCATGGAGTAGCGGCCTCGCGCGGCGCCGCCTTCGACGGACTCGAGCAGAAAAATCCGCCCCGCGCGGCCCGCCGATAATTTCAAAAAGGCCGAAACGGGCGTCTCGAGATCGCCGGCAAGGCGGGCGGAGACGAGGCAGGCTTGCCCCGCCTCATAGCTTCGCGCGCAGGCCTCAAGGGACGGTTCGAACATCGGCCGGCCGGTCAAAAGTCGCCGGGAGAGGCGCCGGTCGCGTCGGAATACACCTTGGCGTTGAGCTTCACGCCGAGATCGCTTTCAAGCTTGGCGAGATATTGCGTGATCACATCCTCGTCAAATCCACGCTTCACGTCGTCCTTGATGCTGGTGAGCTCGGCGGCCTCGGGGTCGAAGGCCGGGGTCGTGGAGGAGACGACCTGGAACAACATCCTGCCGCCGTCTTCGCTGGCGGCCGACCCCGCGCGATGCACGCCGACGTTGAATATCTCGGTGACGAAATTGAGCGCGAGGCCGCTCGACGCGCCGCGCCTTACAGCGTTGGCATGCTTGACCGCAAGATTGCCTTCCGCCGCGCCGATGGCCGCCATGCTTTCGCCGGCGTTGAGCTTGTTGACGAGCTCCGCCGTTTTTGCCGACAACAGCTTCCCCGCTTTGTCCTCGCGCCACGCCTTCTCGACTTCCGCCTTCGCTTCGTCGAACGTTTTGTCGCGGGCCTTGTCTATCCTGGCGACCTCAAACCATTGATAGCCGCCGCCTTGCACTCTCAACGTGTCGTTGTCGACGCCGATGTCCGAGGCAAACGCCGCTTTGAGAAGGGCCGCGGCATCAACCAAATCCTTGACCGGCACGCCTTGCGGATCGTTGCCCGTCGCATCGATCGCGGCGATGACCCGTGGTTCGAGGCCGACGCTATTCGCCGCCTCCGTCAACGATTTTCCGGATGTCCGCTGATCCTCGATCGCATCGTGAAGCCGGTCGACATCGCTTTGCGCGCGCTGCAGGGCAATCTCGCGTTTGAGCTCGGCGGCGACGCCGGAGTAAGGCTTGACGGTCGAGGCGATGATCTTGCCGACGCGCAGAACGACGGTGCCGAATCGCGCCTTGACCGGCGCGCTGACTTCGCCTTCCTTGAGCGAGAATGCGGCGTCCGCGACGTTCTTGTCGATGAGGCCGGTCCGCGCGACGGTGCCGAGGCTCGCATCCTTGGGTGTAAGATTTTTTTCCGCCAAAAGATCGTCGAAAGTCTTTCCCGCATCGAGTTTCGCACGAGCCTCCTTGGCCTCCGCATCGCTCGCAAAGAGAATTTGCTCGACCTCGCGCTTTTCCGGCGCCCCGAAACGCTCGTTCTTAACTTCCTCGTAGCGGTTTCGCGCGTCGGCGTCGGAGACGTCATCCGGTTTGGCGATCGAGGCAGGCGTAACCGGCACGACGACGAGGGCGCGAAATTCTGGCGTGGCATAAAGCTGCCGGGTGATTTCGTAGTAACTTTTCAGCTCTTCCTGGGAGGGGGCGGGCAGCGGCCCCCCGCTTGCACTCGGAAACGCTATGTAATCGACGCCGCGGGTTTCCATTTGAAAGCGGAAAATGGCCTCCAGCAAAGCCTTCGGCAACTGGACGCCGTTGGTCAGCGCATCGACGATTTGACGGCGCAAATGGACACCGCGTTGCTGCCGCATATAGGTCTTTTCGGTAAGTCCTTCGTCGCGCAGAAACGCGTCGAAGGCCTGGCGATCGAACTGGCCGGTCATCCCCTTGAAATTGTCGTCGTTCACGATCGTTTTTTTGATGTCCCCGTCGCTGATCGCAAGCCCTAGCCTGCGGGCCTGGTCATCGAGCGCGGCCTCGTTGACGAGGCGGGAAAGAACCTGCCGGTCAAGACCATATTCGTGCGCCTCCTCGTTGGTGATGTTGCGGTGTTCGGTCCGCTGCAGAACCTGCAATTCGGCCTGGTAGGCGTTGCGAAAAGTGTCGGCGCCGATCTCGACGCCGCCGACCTGGGCGAGCTTATTTG
>JBAUNU010000146.1:0-3408 GCA_049579405.1 Methylocella sp. | reverse complement strand
GCTCGCCGCCTATGACGCCGGCCTTGAGGGGACGGACGCCTCCGGGCCATCGGCGCCCCGGCGGCGTGAGTAGAATGCTGCCATGCTTGAGACATTTCGTGGGTGGCGCGCATTCTGAAAATGTCCTGATAAGGGTGCGATCGCGCGAATGCGCAATTAGTCCTTTGATTTGGAAAGACGCTCCCTCCGCATTGCGCCAACGAAATGCGAGACATAGGGGTTCCATGCGATCCGGAAGCGCACTTATGGTCATGAGGAATGACCATTGGCTCCGCTTTTAAATATTCGCTCGTCCTATCAGAAAAGGCGAATACATGTGAAAAGCACCGCGGCGGACCCAAGGAGAAACGCGTTCACTTTGCGCCTTCTCCGGAGCCGAGATGCTTGGCCACCTCGGGCTGTTGCGAAAACAGCGGCGCCGCTGCGCCGGACCGGCGAATCAGATCGCGCACGTCCGGGCTAAATGCCAGATCGTCCCAGGAGCCGCCGACATCGAATCGAAATTTTAAGATTTCCTTCCCAGGTTTGGCCATGCCGGTGGAAGGCATGGCGACGGCATGCAGATCGAGCCCGCGTTCGGCGAAATCCACGGTGCCGCCAAACGAAAGTCTGAGGCTCGGGTTATCGAGCTTGCCTTGCTCGATGCGGGCTACGCCCTTAACGAAGCGCAAACCGAAACCAGCGCGCTCGAAAGCGGTCCGGCCGCGATGAATATCGGCGAGAAGCGCAAGCGGACTTTTGTCGATCCGGTGCGGGAGGGAATCGAGATCGATCCCCCCGAGTTGCCCTTGCGCGACGTCGATTTGCGCCGTCCCACCGAGGTTGCGCATAAGTTCGCTCATGCTGGCCCCGGCGCTTTCGAGATCGGCCATGCCGGTCAAGGCCCCGTAAAATTCCGGCCATCCGAAGGCATCGAACGACAAAGCGGCGAGGTCGGCGCCAGAGATGGCGCCGGTGGTCTGCATGCCGACGCCGTTCTCGCGCACATCGAATGTGGCGCGGCCCTTGATGGTGCCTTGATACGCCTTGGCCCCGGCAAGGGTCAATTCCACACGGTTGCCGTTGCGCATCAGCGAAAAGGCGGCATCCTCGATCTCAAAATTCGAAAAAAGCATGTGCGACGCCGATATGCGGAAATCAAGATCGGCCGAGCCATATTCCTTTAAGTCGAATGGGTCACGGTTCCATTGGCCATCGCGCCCAGCGGCGGGCGAAAGGCTGGAAAGGAATGGCCGCAGCGACAGCCGGTTTGCCGCCAATGTACCGGAAAGGACTGAAGCCGCGTCGCGCGCCTGAAATGCCAAGGTTCCTTCGAATTCATTTCCATCGACCCGCAAATGAAGGCCTGAAAGGACCGTGCTCGCCGCCGCGATGGTGGCCTCGCAATTCGCGTCAAAATCATTGAAGGGCCCAGGCAGCGGGACAACATATCCAGCTCGTTCCAAAAGTGTTCGCACCGACAGCGCGCCGGCGTGAATGTGACCGTGGAATTGCCACTTCGGCATGCTTGCAAGACCGCCGTCGGCCGACAGCGAGAACGACGGTCCGTCGATCTTGAGGCTCAGGGCGGATTGCTGGCCTCGCAACAATTCAGCCGGACTTGCAATCCAAGCGGCTATCGCGGCGTTCTCCCCACGGATTCGGGCTTGCCCCGTCACCATCGCCGCCGCGCCCAGTTTGCGCCAGTCCAGTGTCATGTTAATGGCGTCGATCGACAGATCCGTCGAGAGTTGCTTGCTTATCAAGCGTGCGCGGCCATCGACAAGTGTAACGGCGCCAAGTCTCGCCGCGTCCGCTAATGCGGCCTCGGCGGTTGCCGGCGAGACGTCCGCGGCACGGCCGATCACTCTGTCCGGGGGCATCGGCCGCCCATCGAGATCGATATGCATCTCCGGCTGGCCGAGGGCCGCCGATGCGATCTCGATACGGCCGGCGAATAGTGGCGCGAGTCGGACGTACCCTTTGAAATAACGCGCGTCGATACGAAGCGCGCCGGAGGGGTCGGCGAAGCTGACCCCATCAATGCTGATATGGGGTTGCGGCAGGACAACAAAGACCGCACGGCCCTGTGAAATGGCGGCAAGTCCGGTCACACGGCGGATTTGCGCCGCGATCTCGTTGCGTAAGGCCGCATTCGAAAAGGCCCAAGGCGCCGCGGCGGCCGTGATCGCGCCAAGAATGGCGAGGCCCGCGAAAATGGTGATTATGAGCGAACGAAGTTTGCGGGACGGCGGGGAGGGACCAGAAACGACCGTTGCCGATTCGACCATGGCTCTCAGGCTGCCCTGATGGGTTTGCGCAAGGCTAAAGCATTGTCACGCGAAGGCTATGCCGGGTCTGTTCAGAAAATATGGAGAGTCGAAATGCCGGATTTTGCCTTGTTCCCTGAAGCATGAAACAGCCCTCGCCAAAAACGTGATTTGGTCTTCGACTATGTCACGATCAAGGCGGAAAGGAGCGATCTCACGCGCGAACGGGGTCGCCTTGCCGATTTCAACGGCAGACCGTTCGATCCTATCGAGCGCTGGTATCGCTGCGTGGCACGAGCCAATCCCATCGTCGCCCACCAAGCGTCCACGGCTTCACAGGCCCGGCGTTGGAATGCCCGTAGCGTGGCACCCCGGCAGCTGACGATCGCCGCGCGAAAGTGTGGCCTCCGTTTCGACGCCGCATCGGTCATCAATCGGGGAACCGAACTCCGCGCGCAAGACCGTAAAAAGTTGCTCCAACCCAAACGGCTTTTGCAGCAGGGCGCGTCCCGTATGCCGGGCGGGGAGGCTCGAAATGCCGTATCCTGTCGTGAAAAAGAAGGGACACGCACGCGCGGCGAGAATGTCGGCGACGGGATCGATCGTTTGTGAGCCAAGGTTCACGTCGAGGATGGCGCCGTCGATCCGTTCGCGGCCGATCAACTCCAGGGCGGCGGAAACTTGGGCTGCGGAACCGGCCACGTCGAAGCCGAATTCCAACAGCATCGCTTCCAGGGCGAGCGTGATGAACGGCTCGTCCTCGACGATCAAGATACGCCGTCTCTTGAGCGCAGCCTCTGTGCCGGCAACCATGATATTACTGCTTGATCCCTTGAAAGCGCAAATATTTTGCGCCGTCCGGCGGTCAAAGTCCAGAAAATTAATCATTCCTTAGCGTTTTGATCCGGCTTGCCGGCAGGCGATTGGCGCATGACGATGATCGCCGCCAGCGTCACCAATCCCCAGCCAAAAATAAGAAGCGTTCCGCCGAGCGGGGCGGCCATGGGAAACAGTCTTGTCCCGGCGAACGCGCGCGCCGAGAGATCGCCGCCAAACAGAAGGCTGCCGGACAGGAACAACCCCGCCGCGCCGAGAAACCAGATGCCGCGTTGCGGCACGGCCAAGGCAAGTCCGCAAACGGCGAGCGTGGCGGCCGCGT
>JBAUNU010000145.1:0-4661 GCA_049579405.1 Methylocella sp. | reverse complement strand
CGGCCTGACCATCCGGAACGGCGGCGGTGCGCGCGCCGCTCCCTTCCGAAATAACGCGCAGAATTTGGTCCTCGCCGTTCCAAAACGCCGGCAGGGCCGCGGCTTCGCTGGCGAGAGCCGACTCGATCATCTTGGCCCAGCAGCCGGGACCCGGCCCTTTCGCATCATGAAAGCCAGCGATGTAGAGACGCTCTTCCGCCCGCGTCAGAGCCACATAGAGAAGCCGCCTGTATTCCTCCTCCGCCGCTTCGCGTGCCTTGCGGCGCGCGGCGGCAATCGCCTCGCAGTCGAGGCCTTTCCTTGGTGACCAGCCGATGGTCTGTTCGCCTGGCACCTTAGTGCCGAGCGCAAAGACTCTTGGGTCGTGGCGTGGCGACGGCACGCGGCAGGTATCGGGGAGAAACACGATCTTTGCTTCGAGTCCCTTGGCCGCATGGACGGTCATCACCCGGACCGCATCCTCGGCCCCCTCCATGTCGCGCTTGATGGAGTATTCCAGCCCGGCGAGATCGTTGAGAAAGGCCGCGACCGAAGGCGCACCCTCTTCCTCATGGGCGATGGCGAGGCGCAAAAATTCGACGAGCGCGTCGCCAGCTTCCGGGCCGGCCCTCGCATCGATGTCGCGGCGCCCGCCATCCACGCCGAGAAGACCCGCGTAGAAAGCGAAAGGGCCGCCGCCGGCCCGCGCGCGCCAGCGAGCGAGCTTGGTTGCGGCCTCGACATGCCTTGCATCGATCGAGGCCTTGAGCGCATCGAAAAGACTTGCCGCCCGGCCCGGCGCGAGCGCCATGAGATCGTCATCGTCGAGCCCGACCAACGGCGATTTCAGCACGCAGGCGAGCACGAGATCGTCTTGCGGAAGCAGGCTAGCGCGGCCGGCTGCCATCAGATCCATGACGGCGATATGATGCGTGAGCTCAAGGCGGTCGGCGCCAGCGGTGCGGATTCCGCTCTTTTTCAGGGCCCGAATCATCGCCTCGAAAAAGGGCCCGCGTGTGCGAACGAGGATCAGAATGTCGCCAGGACGCACGGGGCGCGGCCGCAAGGTTTGACTGTCATGCACAAATTCACCGGAACCAGGGTCAATGAGGTGCGCGATCTTTTGGGCAACCCGCTGTGCAACGAGATTGGCCGGGTCTTTCGCATCGAGAAGATCGAGCGGTAACGTCCACGCGCCGGGATCTTCACCGGACTGCGCCGCCGCCAGCGGCCAGAGTTCAACAAGACTAGGCAATTGATGCTTCAACGCTTGGTGCGGCATCCAAACGTCATCCGCCGCCACAAGCCCGCCCTTGTGATCCCCGTGCTCAAAAACCTTGTCGATCGCGGAAAGAACGCCGGGCGCCGAGCGAAACGACAGGGTGAGCGGCACGTGCGCGAAAGGTTGCGCGCCCGCCGTAAATTGGGCTTCGAATTTTCGCCGCATCTTGTCGAACATGTGCGGCGCTGCACCCTGGAAGGAAAAGATCGATTGCTTTTCGTCACCGACCGCGAAGAACGTGCGCGGGCCTTGGCTTTGCCCGCGCCCGGCCGCGAAATCGCCGGTGAGCTCTTCGAGAATTTTCCACTGATCCTCGCTCGTGTCCTGTGCTTCATCGACCAGAACATGGTCGACTCCCGAGTCGAGTTTGTAGAGCACCCAGCGCGCATCCGAGCGTTCGAGCAAAGCCAAGGTTTTTTCGATGAGATCGTCGAAATCGAGAATTCCCCGCGCGGCCTTCTCCTCGCCATAGCGCTTAAAGATGGCACTTGCGACCTCGATCAGCGCGCGCGTGCGATCGAGTGTCGCGGCGGCCCTGCGCTCTGCGCAAAGGGCATCGAGACGCACCTGCTCGGCATAAAGCTCGGCTCCAACGTTCGAGTGCTTCTTCAAAAGCCCGTTCGTCAAAAGCCTTAGGGCCGTGGTGCCTTTGCCTTCGTCGATAAAATAAATAGCGAGATAGCAATCGAGACATTCTGCGAGGCACCCGCCGGAGGTTGCCAATCGGTAGGCCGCTAGGGCTTTCCGGAAATGGTTTGCACGTTCCTGATCCTTCGGCTTGCCACTATCGAAAATCGCCGCGAGGTCATTCCAGCGCTCCGGTGCGATGCCATCCTCGACCATGTCGCGCTCGACGTGCGCAATATCGCGGCCCTCAAGTCCCAAGGAACGCCGCAAAATCTCCGCGGGGTCCGGTAAAAACGGCGCGCGCAAAATCGCACACTGCTTCATCGCTTCCTTGATGAGATCTTCAAAAGCCTCCGGCCCGCATTCGTCGGCGAGGCGTTGCAGAGCGGCGCCGAGCGCGCCCTTTCCGGAATTCGCTTCGGCGAGAACCCCGCGCCGGGCGCGCTGCAACAATTCCGCCTGACGCAGATCGTCGGGCACTTCGAATCGCGACGGGACATTGGCCTCGAACGGAAACAAATGCAGCAGCCGTTCACAGAACGCATGGATCGTCTGGATTTTTAAGCCGCCGGGTGTCTCGAGCGTCCGCGCGAAAAGTTTTCGTGCCGCGGTCAATTGCTGGCTGCCTGGCATTGGCGCCCCGGTTGCAACAATTTGCGCGCAAAGTTCGCCGCCTGAAAGTTGCGTCCACAGGGCTAGCCTATCGAACACGCGCGTCGCCATGTTGGCGGCCGCCGCCTTGGTGAAGGTGAGGCAGAGAATTTTCGAAGGCGCGACGCCTTGCAGGAGAAGACGGATGACACGGCTCGCGAGCACATGCGTCTTGCCCGATCCGGCATTGGCCGAAACCCACACCGAGTGGTTTGGATTTGATGCCTGGTGCTGTTTGGCCTGGGTCTCGGCCGGGATGTCGAAGGATGACATTATATGCCGCCGCCGTCCGGCTCGCCGCCCAGTGACCATTCCTTGACCCGGGCAAGATGATCGTAAGCATTGTAGCGCTTCGCGAATTTCGGAAACGGACGCGGCGGATAGGCCGTTGCCGGGTCGCGGAACTGATCGAGCAGCGCGACGAGACCGCGATAATGGTCTTCCGCGACATCTTTGAAAATTGCTCCGCCGAATTTGATGGGCCTTTCCTCGCCGCCCCGGGCTCCGCCGAGCTTCAAATAGAGTGCCTCGATTGTTTCAATCCTGCGTCCGAGATTGAAGGCGCCCCGCGCGGCCATCGCCGCTTCGAGCGTCAGCTGCGGCGCGAAGCCCACAAAAATTTCGTTCGTTCCCGGCGGGGTTCCGGTTTTGTAATCGACGAGCGTTATGGTTCCATCGATATTCAGCTCGATCCGGTCGGCGCGTGCCGTAAGCTTGAAGATGGAACCGTCATCAAGCGGGATGTCGAGTTTGCCCTCACACTCGGTTTTGATTGCCGTGATTTTATCGCGTCGTCTTGCTTCAAAACGGAGAAAGAAATCGATGGTTTTTTCGAGCTGGGGCCACCTTAGCGCCACGAAATCCGCGTCCTGCAATTGCGCCGCGAGCACTTCGCGGAAAAGGCCGCGAAGTCTTTCTCGCGCGTCTGGTGACAGGGGCCCAACAGGGCGGCCATCGACAAAGCGCTCAAGTGCCGCGTGGATCGCGCTGCCGAGTTCGCCCGCGCCCGAAGCACCGCCGAGGGGATCGAGTTCCTTGAGTCGCAGAATCGTTTCAGCATGAATGGCGTAGGGGTCGCGCCGCAGCGTCTCGATCTGGGTGACGCTAAGGCGCTTGGGACGGAGCTCGACCGGGGGCCTCGGCAGCGGTCTTGCGGCTGGCAGCGCGGCCTGGGCCGATTGGTCGATCGCCCGCGCAAGGCGCAAATAATAATCTCCGCGCTCCCTGCATGCTTGCCATGCGGCATCGCCAAGCGCCGCCATGCGCTGAAGGAATCGCGACGCTACCACGGGCGCGCCGTCGCGCTTGCGGGCGCGGCTCAAAATCACTTTGCCTTTGCCCATGGCTTGCGCGAAATCATGCGCCGTCTGGCCGAGTTTGCGTTCCGGCGGCGTCAGGCCCAAAACGGCGCGCATAGGCCGGTTGAGAAAAGCGTCGGTGTGTGCCTGAGGCGGCCAAACTGTCTCGTCGAGGGCACCAAGCAATATGACATCGGCGTCGATAAGTCGCGCCTCGAGAAGGCCTAGGATTTGGAGGCGTGGATGCGCCTGCGGCACGACGCGCAAAATGATCTCGCGCGCGACCGCCGCAAAAAAAAGCGCGTACGATTCAGCGTCGAAGGCCATGCTATCTGGGGCGTTTTGCATAAGCTCATCGAATAGCGCGTCGAGTTCCTCCGCGCCCTCGATGCGATCATCCTCGGAGCCGGCGATCGCCTCGAGAGTATCGCGATGCGCCGCCGCCCACCGCTCTAAGGTTTGTTTGCCGCGCAAGTTCAGAAGCGGCGCGCATCGAACGCCGAGGCGGAACAGCAGATCCTCAAGGCTCGCCCATTCTTCGGCGGAAATCCGCTTTTTGGCCGGATGCGCGAAACGGCTATCAGCGTCGTCACGAGCCGCCGCGATCAAGGCGGACGGTTCACCGGCAATGCGCTCGGAAAGGCATCCAGCGGCGTTGGCCGAGCGCAGGAGCCCGATTTCGAGAAGCGCGGCCCGCCGGGCAACCTCTTCGCGAGAAAGCCCCAGCCGCAGCAGCGGATGCGCCAAGAGCGCGGCGAGGTCTGGCGCGGCCATCTTGCTCGCGGCGCAGGCGATCGCGAGCCGCGCCAGCGCGCCAATAGGAG
>JBAUNU010000144.1:0-7026 GCA_049579405.1 Methylocella sp. | reverse complement strand
GCGAGACGCTGCAAATCCCTGCTCGTCTCGATAAATTCCCTGTTCGGCGCAATAAAATTCCCTGTTCCGATTTCTAGGGAATTATCCTCTAACAAACTGATTTTGCTACGTTCTGACGGGCGGCTTTTTGCCAAACCGCCCGATTTTCGCGAAATTCCCTGTTCTTTTCCCTGATAGCAGGGAATCCTCCCCGGAGACCGGTTCGCCGTTGACTGTCTCGTCAGCCAAATGGCCTATTGAGATTACCGCATTTTGTCAGTTTTCGTTTGCGTCGAAATTCGTCCGACAGGTCCGCCGGTTACTCCCCCTCTATCACAATGATCCGGTTCCAGAGACGCAAAACCGCGGCCTAAGGCGCGCGATGGCGCGAGATGTCTCTAAGGCCCGTTTTCGACCCGTCACATGTCGAGCATCGTGCTGGATCGGCGCGGCGTCAGGCAGACGCAAATCCGAGGAGCCGCCGCTCACAGGCTTCGCGCTGCGCGTCGAGAGAGTTGAACTCCTGCTCGAGCCCGCCGTCGGACGACTTGCGTGTGTAGATCGCACAGCGGAAAATCTGGCCGGACTTCAGGCGATCAGGCTTCCGCATGTTCGCCCTCCGCGCTCTCGGCGGAGCGGCCTGGGTACTTCCTCAAACCGAAGAAACGGGGACCCGACCAATGGGCCCTGGTGATCTCACGGGCGACCATTGTGAGGGACCGGTAGCGCTGGCCGCTCCATTCGAACCCGTCGGCATGGACAAGCACGGTATGGGTGACGCGGCGCCATTCGCGCACAAGCCGCGTGCCGGCCTTCAACGAAATCGGCGGTGCGGGCTTTTGCGCGTCGCCTGCCTCCGAGTCGAGGTTCAGGCGTTCCAGCTTGCGGATGATCGATTTGGAGAGGCCGCCGAGCGGCCTCTCCTGGAGTTTGTAGGTGATCGCGCGCATCAAGAGATCACGGGACAACCGCATCGGCGGCGGTGCCCGACCCTGCTCGAAGGTCCGTCGATCGTGGGCGCCTGCCGCTTTCTGCTGACCCGCACCAAGAGCGTCACGATAGACATCGACCAGATGCTTTTTTTACGCGCGGACGTCGCTCGCTTCGGGCTCGCACCGTTGAACTCGATGTATTGGTTTTCGGAAACGAAGAAAGAGACAGGCATCGACTGGCGTCCCGAAGTTCACGATTCCGACGGCCTTGCGTTATGGACGGGGACGGGGGAAAGAGCGTGGCGGCCGCTCAACAATCCGCCGCGTGTCATCACTTCCTCCTTCGCGGACGAAAATCCGCGCGGTTTTGGGCTGTTGCAGCGCGACCGCTGCTTCGATCATTATCAGGATGGCGTCTACTACGACCGGCGCCCAAGCCTCTGGGTCGAGCCCAAAGGCTCTTGGGGCAAGGGCGCGGTGCAGCTCGTCGAAATCCCGACCGACGATGAAATCCTCGACAATATTGTCGCGATGTGGGTACCGGATAAAGCCGCGGCTGCAGGGTCCGAGGTCGAGCTCTCCTATCGCCTCTATTGGGCCGCCGGCGAACCGTTCCCGGCGGAACTTGCGCGCTGCGTCGCGACACGCTTGGGCAACGGCGGCCAGCCGGGCCAGCCGCGGCCTAAGGGAGTGCGAAAATTCATGGTCGAATTCAAAGGACCACCGCTGCAGGCGCTGGCCTTCGGCGTGAAGCCGGAGCCGGTACTCTGGGCCGCGCGTGGAACCTTTTCCTATATCTATACGGAAGCCGTGCCTGACGACGTGCCGGGCCATTGGCGTGCGCAGTTCGATTTCACCGTCGACGGCGTTGAGCCCGTCGAAATGCGCCTTTATTTACGCGCGGGCGAAAAAATCCTGAGCGAGACGTGGCTCTATCAGTATCATCCGTTTTAGGCGCGTCATGCGAGAGCTCCGCTATTTAAAACCGCGCCCTAGGGTTTCGGCGCCGTCCCAAGAAGAGCGGCGCGGACAGTGCTTAGGATGCGCAACCGCTTCTTGTCCTCCGGTTCCTTCGGGTCTGGCACCACCGCGAACGATGTTTCCCCCGTCAACAGGCCCTTCATGATGTGGAAGCCTAGGGCGCGATAAACCTCCAATTGTTCCTCACCGAAAAACTGGTCGCCGGTTGTCTCATGCGGAAAGGCGCGGTTGCGGCGCTTGTAGTCCAGCAGGTAATCGTCCTCGTCGCCGCTCAACGACGCCTTGACGTAAAGCAGGATGCCTTTTTCATTTTTGTTTGGCCCGTATTGGATCTCGCCGGCGGCGCAATGGGGACCCGGCGAGCGGGGAATGGCGGAGCCGTCCTCATCCGCCACGCCGAAGGCTTTGTCCACAGCGAGGTTGCAATCCCGGATCGCCTGCCAGGGCAAGTCGATGATCGCGCCGAGGTCGATGCGGGCGTAGCGTTCAAGGGTCAGAAAAGCCCCGAAGCCCATCGCCGGATCGGCTATGGCGTCGATCGCGATGATCACCTTGCAGCGGCGCTTCAAGAGGGAATAGACGCCGAGATTTTCAATATGACCGCCGTCCGTCAGCAAGACCTTCGGGCTGACCTCGGTGATCCAACTGAACATTTCCGTGAACAGGACAAAGCTGTGCAATTGGAAGAGGCGCGCGATGAGCCAATCGCGTAGCCGAGTTATCGGCGGATGGGCGTAATTCGGGCACGGGTTACGCAACCAGTAACCAAGACGAACGTTGAGAACCGCAAGCGTAAAGGCAAGCGGCTTGATGGTCAGCGCGCCCATGTTGGATGAGACGGCCGCGGCCGAAATAGCCATTGCGGTGCCAAGGTCGAGAGTGGGTTCCGTCTTCGTGATCTGTCGCGTCCCAATATAACCTGTTGCGGCGCTGCCGATGTATTCCGGTGTGAAGACGAAGAAGTCAGCGTTACGCCCGCGTTTGTTGGCGTATTGCGATCCCTCGATATTCAAGGAGGCATTGACGATTGGATAAGGGCAGAGGGCGGTATCGATATCGTACAGCTTGGGTTCGTACAACTGAAGGTCGTGGTGTTCGTCCCTATTTTTTGGATCAAACAGAAAAGCCTTGCTGAGGCGATCCCGGTACAGGCGGTAGAGGGATGTCCTATTGGGGTTGATGATCAACGCCACGAACGTCGATATGACGAACGCGGCAAAACAAAACACCGGGGCCCAATCGCGCCCAAGACCTATCTCGGTCAACGATAAGTAGCAGAGCCAAAGGAAAATCGGAACGATGGTCGCGGCGAGCCATAAAGCCGCCATTGCAGAATGCTTCTTGACCCAAGCTCGCCAGCCTGTGGCGCGCTTCGCCGCCTCCACGACATCGCCGAGATATTTGGAGAGAAAAGCAAAAACGGTGCCCATCGAAGCAAAAAGGGCACCAATGGGCGCAAGGGAGGAGGGCATGCGCGAGGATAAGTCGTGCAGCCCGGCGTGGACAAGGTTGACGGACTGGCCAGAATTTCCGGCCGCCCGCGCCGCGTCAGCGGCCGGGTTTATCCCCCAAAGGACGAAGGGCTGCGTCTCGAAAAATGCGGTGGTCAACGTCACGACGAAGAGGATTTTCGAAACGCCCACCCATCCGCCTCGCAGCGTGGCGCTGCGCCCGAGGTTCATCGACGTGAAGAGCGCCCAAACGATGAGGAAGAGGAGGTTGATTGCGATGAGGATCGCGGTGAACCAATAGCCATGCAACCCCCAAAGGGGAAACGAGGCCAGCAATCCTAACCAGGCGACGGCATCGGTGAGATTCCATATGAAAAACTTCGGCTCGCCCAACGAGCGCACGGACGGATGAGTGACGAGCGTGATCCAAACGAAAAATAATAGGATAGGCATAATAATAATGGCGTTGGCGACAAGACCGCGGCCGATGATCCCCAGTGCCGTGACGA
Source organism: Methylocella sp. (assembly GCA_049579405.1). GTDB lineage: Bacteria > Pseudomonadota > Alphaproteobacteria > Rhizobiales > Beijerinckiaceae > Methylocapsa. Next base: position 3,174 of record JBAUNU010000144.1, on the reverse strand, counting down.
CATCCAAGGCGCCGTGCGGGACGAGGTAATTGGAATAGTCCCTTATATGGCGGACGGAATCGGTATCGTCGTAATTTTCGGGATTGGTGAATGGAAATTCGCCGCCCGTCTTCTGCATCGCGGCCGTCAGCGAACAGCCGATGTAGCCGCCGCCCGATACGGTGGAAAGATAGTCGATCCCCTCGATTCCGGAGTAAGCGTGCAAGGCCTGCAGGGCGCCAAGCCCGAACGAGGCCGACCTTATGCCGCCGCCCGAAAGGGCGAGCCCAGTGAACGACTTGTAGGTGGTCCGGTCCCGCTTCCCTTCATGCTTGATGTATTCGCGGCGACTGCTAATGGCGGCCCATTCGGCTTCGCGGACCGGGTTCGCCAGATACCCCGCTTGGGATTGTTCGGAATCATGAGCGTACACATAGGCATGGTCGCCGCGCTCGTGTCCGTCCGGCATCCGCTCCACCCCCGCACCGGCCTGCAGGATGCTCCCGCGTAAACCTCTCTGGGCCCAGCGCCGCCTCAGCCATAAAGGAGGCCTGCATGGATGGCAAAACACTTTTTGGGATTTACGGGCAAAGACGCCCGCGCTCGCGAGCGTCGCGATCAAATGGAGCCGTTTGATCGAAAAGGACGCCGCGCAAACTCAAGGAACTGGAGCATGGCGCGTGCTGTTCATTGTCGGCAAGATACTCTTGCGATAGAAGCGATTCAAAGCGAAGCCGGCAATCTCTTGAAAAAAGGCCGTCGCCCCGGAAAGATCGCGATCCCGAGCCTTGCAAGAGGCTCTATTTTATCCCGCACTAAAGGTACACTATCCCGCCAAAATGATCGGCTTGGAGCAGATATTGTTGGGCATTGCGTGCGGTTTCGGATAAACTAATGTATCGCGCCCATCCAAATGACGGCATTGCGTGGGTCACGGGCGCAAGTTCCGGCATTGGCCGCGCGGTGGCGCTCGAACTCGCCCAACGTGGCTTTGAGGTCGCGGCGACGGCGCGCCGAACCGCCGAACTTGAAGCCTTGGCCGCGGAATCCCGCAACATTTTCAGCTTTCCCGGCGATACCACCGATCGCGCGGCCATGGCCGCGATGGTTTCGGGCATCGAGGCGGCGCATGGACCAATCGCGCTGGCCTTCCTAAACGCGGGCGTCGCTTTCATCGCCGAGCGCGACGGATTTTCGGCCGGTCTTGTCTGGCGCACTTTCGAGATCAATGTCGGCGGCACGGTCAATTGTCTCGATCCCATGCTCGCCGCTATGAAGCGGCGCGGAAAAGGCCAGATCGCTCTCACCTCCTCCCTGGCGGGTTACGGCGGTATCGCGGGGTCGTCCGGCTATGGCTCGGCCAAGTCGGCCCTAATCTACATGGCGGAAGCATTAAGACTCTCCTATGAGCATGCGGGTCTCACCATCCAGGTCGTCAATCCGGGTTTTGTCCACACCTCGATGACGGCGCAAAATGATTTTGAAATGCCCTTCATCATGGGCGCGGATCGCGCGGCCAGAATTATATGCGACGGTTTCGAAAAAAACGGTTTTGAGATCGTGTTTCCGCGGCGGCTTGCCTACGCTTTCAAGGCCATTTGTCTATTGCCCTATGCGCTTTTTTTCCCGCTCATGCGGCGCGCGGTGGAACGAGCGCGGCGGTGACTTGGGAGGCGTCATGGAAAACCCCTAGGGCCTGTTGACAGCGATGCGCAATGGGAACGAGTAGCGCCGCTTCTTCCTGGTGAGTTTGGTGATTCAGGCCGGTTGGCGGCGGATAACCGCAGACAAGCAAAAAGAAAACTTGTCTGACGAGGATTTTGAACCACTCATTCCGGCCGGAGGAAGACCCCATGTCCGAGTCCACCACACTCATCGTGCCGGCCACCGCTGCGCGGAAAACGGCCGTGGAACCGCTGTTCGAGCCGGTCAGGCTGGGGCGCTACAACCTGCCGCACCGGATGGTGATGGCGCCGTTGACCCGCTCGCGCGCCCGCCAGCCCGGCAACGTGCCATCGGCTCTGAATGCATGCTACTATGCGCAACGGGCCTCGGCGGCTCTTATCCTGACCGAGGCGACCCAAGTGTCGCAGCAGGGACAGGGCTACGCCTGGACACCCGGCATTCACAGCCGCGAACAAATCGAGGGATGGCGCCTGGTCACCGACGCGGTGCACAAGGCCGGCGGCCTGATCTTTCTGCAGCTCTGGCACGTCGGACGCATCTCCCATCCGTCATTACAGCCCGACGGCATGCTTCCGGTCGCGCCCTCGGCCGTCAAGTCTCGCGGCGAGGCATTCATTGAGAATGAGAACGGGCAGGGGGAACTGGTTCCTTTCGTCACGCCCCGAGCCTTGCAGATCGAGGAGATGCCCTACATCGTCCGGCAATACGCGCGTGCGTCGCGAAATGCGCTGGGGGCCGGATTCGACGGAGTGGAGGTCCACGCTGCCAATGGTTATCTGCTCGACCAGTTCATCAATTCGAGCACCAATCGGCGCACCGACGCTTATGGCGGTCCGATCGAGAACCGGATGCGGCTGCTCATAGAGGTGGTCGAGGCGGTGAGCGATGTTTGGAGTCCGGACCGCGTCGGCGTACGATTGTCGCCGCTCGGCACCTTCAACGACATGGGCGACGACGACCCGGAGACGACATTCAGTGCCATCGCCAAAACGCTCGGCGGCCATAGCCTCGCGTATCTGCACATTGTCAACCCTGCCGTCGCCGCGATCGAGAAGGGGGTCGAACCCGACCCTGGCGCGCTGAGGATGCTTGAGCTGATGCGCGAAAGATACCGCGGCACGCTCATCATCGCCGGCGGTTTTGACCAGGAGATGGCCGACGCATGGCTCCGGCAAGGCAAGGCGGATCTGATCGCCTTTGGGCGCAAGTTCTTAGCCAATCCAGACTTGCCGGAACGGTTTCGCTCGGGCGCCTCCCTTAACGCCGACGATCCGACCACCTACTATGGCGGCGGCGCCAAAGGATATACCGACTATCCCACTCTTGCCCGGGAGCGGGGCGAGGAACCGCACCCCTGCGTTGACGAAAGGTGGCGATAATGCCGACGTGAATAGCACCGTGAGCTGATAGGCCATTTCAAGATTTCCGGATGCTCGGCATCCATGCGATCCTCCAATTCTTATCGATTTTCATGAACCTGACGTAGCCGTTTGCGCCATCCCAGACAGG
>JBAUNU010000143.1:0-3366 GCA_049579405.1 Methylocella sp. | reverse complement strand
ATTGAGCACTGAGATGTTCTTTATGCCCATTATTTCTGCATTGGAGCGGGCAACAGCAGCAAGCTTGGGGGAAAACTCGACCCCTATGATCTTGGCGAACCCAAGCCGCGCCGCAATAAGCAACGGCAAGCCTTTCCCGCACCCGAGATCAATGAAGATGAATTCGCTATATTTTACGCCGAGATACCGTATTGCGGGCTCAATCACTTCTTCGCCGGTCGTCTCGTAGCGTGTCGCAAACGGAAGATTGGCTGATCGAATACCGAGCCGCCAGAGAGGCTCAATCCGTCCGGTATCGGTGCCGTACTTCCGATCAAATGCTGATGCTGATCTCTCGTGCCATAGATACTGCAGCCCTTTCGCCGCTGTCCGAAATAGGCCATCGCGGCGAACCCTGTTGAAAAGTTCACTCGAAATCGAAAGGGAAGTTGCAATCGGGTCCTTCATTGTCATTAACCGCCTACTAGTACCATCGGGACTCTTGTCCTGTAGCTGCGCCCCATCGTCTCTAGACCAGGAACCGGGGCAAATTAAGATGCAGTGATTTGCCCCATTATTACGTCGCTTTCTTCAATCCCGGTTGTTGATGTTGTTGCGCCTGTGGGACGCGGAGCGTGGCGTGTGCATCATCTCCACAGGCGGGTGCGCCGCAAGCGCAAAATGCATGTGCGCCTGATTTGCGCCGGATCCACCCCGTAATCGCTCGCGATCTGCGCAACCGGCTTCTCGCCGGCCAGCGTTTCAAGCACAACCTTGAGTTTCTGTTCCCATGTCGTCCCTTTCCGTTTTCGTATTTGGACCTTAGCCTGGTCTGAATCTTGGGGTGCAGCTCAGAGCATTGACCCGGATTGCGGCCTGCTGTAAAATTGGGCCGCTTCCAAAATCGATGGCGCGAACGGGCGACAGCTGCTTCCCTCTTCTTATTCCGTTGCAAAATGGGACCTTCAGTGGCGTTGGATGAAGGAAGCGCCCAAGGCGCAATGTCCGTCAAGACCTCGATGGACGGAGACCACGTCGAAGTCCTAAGAGATGTATCGGACATCGAAAGGCTGCGCGGCTTCTGGTTGGCCTGCAATCCCTCGCGGGATGCCGATCCGGATCTCTTTCGATTTCTCATCGAGACAAGGCCTCGGGGGGATACGCCGTGTATCTTAATCTTACGTGCCGGAGGCGAACTAAAGGCATTGCTCGTCGGACGGCTGATACGCGCACGGTTGCCAATCAAAATTGCCTATTTCCGCATTCCTTCGCCCGAGCTACGGATGCTGGTCATTTCAAGTGGCGGCTGGCTCGGTGAGATCGATGAAACGCGCGCAGCCTTGTTCGTTGCCTCCCTTCGGCACTTGCTAGCGAATGGTGAGGCTGACGCCGCAGTTCTGCATTATTCCGAGCTTACATCGCCGCTGGCGCGACAAGCTCTCGCGCAGCCGGCGTTCGCTTGCCGGGATCATCTAATCATCCGCGAACGTTACCGGGTCCTGGATCTTCCGGTTGGCGATAAGAGCTTCCTTGCCTCGCTATCGAAAAAGAAACGCTACTCGCAACGCGAGCGTGACCGCAAGCTCGCCAATGACTTCGCTAAGGTTCGTATCGACGCTTTTTCTTCACCAGAGGACATCAATAGACTGATGCACTATGCCGAAACGATCGCACAAAAGTCCTGGCAGCGCGGTATAGGGGGCGCCTTCGCCGCGAGCAATGACAAGCGCGCGCGCTATGAGTTTCTGGCCCGTATGGGTTGGTTGCGTAGCTTCGTGCTGTGCCTCGACGACCGGCCTAGCGCGTTCTGGATCGGGACTCTTCGCCACGGAGTTTTCATCAGCGATTATATGGCCTTCGATCCTGTCTTCGGGGAATATTGGCCGGGAATGTATTTGATCCTCCGAGTTATCGAAATCCTGGCTAAGGATGGTACCGGTCCCGCACGCCAAATCGTTTTCGGCCTCGGCGACGAGGCCTACAAGCAACGACTGACCAAGCAAGCCGTTGAGGTAGCGCTGGTGTATATCTTCGCGCCGAATTTTCGTGGGCTGACCGCTAATTTGTTGCGATCGAGCCTGGGCCGCGTCAATTATACGTTGAAAACCCTGCTTGGCGGAACTGTGTGGTTGGCCATCGCGAAACGAAAGTGGCGCGTGCTGCCCAGCATCCTCACCGGCAGGCTTTCGTTATCTACCATCGCCCGCTGGATGCGAACGGCATCGATTGTGCGCCGTTTCTCCAGCGATTCGACGACGTCCAAGACGAACCGCAAGCGTTGATTTGGAGGCCGCCGCGGTTAGCGGCGTGGGGGGCCGATGACCTCGATGCCGCTGCCGCTATCCCAGGAGCGTCAGCCTTGGCTGTCGAAGTCGTATTCCGCGCCGTGATTCTATCCATTGTTATGGGATCGCCACCGAGACAATGACTGCTGACATGACCACAAAATTGCCCATCCCGCTCAGATTAGAGTTCTTGTGACCTGGGATGAAACTGAACCGTTCAGGCAATTTTGGACCTTCAACGACCGCATCGCGACGCCGATATCGATTTTTTCGCTTCTTCATTGAGCAATCGAACGGAGCCTCGCGGCCGCACGTCATCGAGTTGACCCGTGGTCGCCTTCCGGCTCCGTCCGTGCTCGTTCGCCGTGGTCCGTTGCCTGTTCAGTATTTCTGAATGTAGACGTGACGCAAAATATGTGGACGATGGCAGTATGCTACCTGGAGGGTTGCCCTGCCTTAAGGAAGGGGGCGCGGCGAATTCGTGACCGTCGGGCAAGTTGCTTCCGAGCCGCAATGCAGACTGTTAAACGTTGATGAAGGCAGCTTGCCCAAAGGAGAATTGGAGGAAACGTGAATTTTATTAGAATGAAACGCGTTGTAAGACGAGCTCTAAGAGCTATGACTGATCCTGTGAGTATCAGGTCGTTTTTCCTCATGGTTTTATGTCTCAAGGGATGGGCGGATGCAAAATTGGGCAGGCGGACTGCGTCCAAAGTAGTCATGCTCGACTTAACGCACCTAAAGCTCTGTGTTGACGTTGCTCGTGTGGAACTCATTTCGTATTGGGAAATCTGGTATGAACGCTGTTATGACGCGATTGCAATGGATCGGCCTCGATGCGTTGTAGACGTGGGAGCTAACATCGGAGCATTTTCGCTCTACCACGCAATGGTGAAACATGCAGAACTAGTGATTACCTTCGAACCTTCGCCCCAAGTCTTCCCACGATTAGCCAAGAACGTAGAAATCAATGGATCAAAGAACGTGCGCGTTGTAAATGCTGCTGTAGGCGATAAGCAAGGAGTTTTGTCTTTTTCTGAAGGCCGGAAGTCAATTAATGTGTACGCGGCGGTGCAATAGTAGGCCACGGAGCGGCAGCATA
>JBAUNU010000142.1:0-2199 GCA_049579405.1 Methylocella sp. | reverse complement strand
GGCTTTACCCTAAGCTTTTCAGGGCGAACCGGAAAATTGCGTGCAACACGATCGGCGAGATTGCCGGTTCGCGGCTCGGTGTCAATAGGCGCGGCGCGAGTTTGCGGGGCGGCCTATGAACGTTTCTAGCGCTGGATCCGCGGCGCGGGCCGGACTCAAAGCCTTTGCCATGGCCTTAAAACGGCTCGATCGCGGCCAATTTGGCATAGGAGCGGACCGCCTTTTGCAGTTCCTTGGCAGTCCCGCCCTTCGGTCGCGGGGGCAGACCGGCCGGCAAAATTGCTGTCTTCGCCAGGCCCTTGCCGGCGTTGGCGCCCGGCCCAAGCTCGTTTTCCACGAATTCGGCCATGGCCTCCTCGTCACGGATCGCGCCGAGGGCCGTTTGAAGCTTTTCGCAGCAATTGATAAGTTGTTTATGGCGCTTGTGATCCTTGGCGACGCCTGGAACATTGATGAAGAATTCCGCCATGTAGCGCAGCTTTTTTGCCTCTATGCGGATTTGGTGGCGGGCGACGGAAGCAAGCTTTGCGAGGCCAGCGCCTTGTTTCACCAGTTTTCCGCGGCGTTTTCTCAGGCGGGCGCCGGCGAACCTTGGTATGGGTTTTTCCGCGATGCCGGAAGACTGCCTTTGCCATCTTCCGTCCTCGATCCACACCACGAGATCGAGCTGCAAGGTCCGTGCACGCTCGCCATCCAAGGCTTCGACGACAGCCTGATGCGCGCGAAGACGCTTGGCTTCGCAATCGCCGGCGAACTCTCCCGCCCGCATGCTCGCGTGATCCGGCGGCGGCAAGTTCGCCCGCAGGACATCCATGTCCCGCGCCGCGCCAAACAAACCCGCCAGCCACTTCAATTCGTCGCGAAGTCCTTGATATTCAAAATCGAAGACCACGGGTTTAAAAAGCGCCATGGCCGCACGAAGGCGTCTAATCGCGATGCGTCCTTGGTGAATTGCCTCGGCATTGCCGGACTTCTCCAAAGCCGGGAGATTCAAATGAAAGTCGTGCAGACAGGTTTGACAGATTTCCTGGAACGCCCGCCGGCAGGTCATGTCCTTGGCAAGACGCGGCTTTGAACTTTTCGCCGGGCGGCCCCAAGCTCCCCCGGCAAGAAGATGACCGCGCTCGGCTTTGCTAATCAGGCTTGGATGCAGCGGCGCCTGCAACACAAAGGCGCGGGCAAAGTTGAACAAGGCGGACCGGTCGCCGCTTTTCAATTCGAGTTCCAGCTCGTGCACGCCAAGCTTATCACCGTTCGCTTCGATCGCGCCTTGGTCGATGGAGGCCTCGATCCGGCCGCCGCCGGTTTCGAGCATGAAGGATGTCCGTTCAACATCCACTTCGAAGGCAGGTCTCATCGCGCGGCGAATGGAAGGCTTGCCGGCGAGACGCGCGAGGGGGGTATTTTCGATACGCCCCAGATCGAGGTCGGGCCGCCCGATTTCGTCTTCCCATTCATCTCTTTCGATGCGTGAGGCCGCAGTCCGCTTGATGGCCTGAACATGGCTTTCCCCAGTCGACCGGACCCGCACAGTGAAGTGATGGTTCCAAAGGTCTTGGTTCGGCGTATCGAAATAAATCGTGCGAAGGCGCCGATGGGTCGCCTTGCCGGCCCCGGAGGCCGCCGCAACCAGGGCCTTGACTTTGGCTGCGTCGCTCTCCGCGAACAGGAACTTCAGTTCGATCTCCGGCCCTGCCACCATTGGGTCCGCCCGCGCTCATGCATCATTGGTTACCTTTGCGATGGAATAAAATAGCGCGAGATTTTTTTCATGTCACGCCGAAGGCTCAAGACTCATCGGCGGTGGACGGCGATGCGGGCCGAATGAACGGCGAGTTTGCCGGAGCAGGTGGCGATCGCGGAATTATAGCAGCAAGGCTCGGCTTCGGGCTGGGCCCGGGCGAGGATGGTCAAATTGGCGCGATCATCGCACGTTCGCCTGTTGATTGCGCGCCTTAGGTTTTTTCTCAGCGGAACCGCGGCTTAATCTGCGCGCCAACGTTCTAGCCATTTCATTTTGGCGTTGACTTGTTCGTCAGGTTATGACGTGGGTGGACCGCACAACATTTTCCCCCGGATCACGGATCGTCCGGTCCGCCGATATCTCAAGGATGCCCGGCCGGTCCCAGTCGCCCTCCGGACGCAAGAGGACAAATCCCCCGCTGTCGAGCGTGATCGCATCGGGATGAGGCTCCACGT
>JBAUNU010000141.1:0-2277 GCA_049579405.1 Methylocella sp. | reverse complement strand
GGCCTGCGGCGTCCACTGGGCGGCTTTGGCGTTGGTTGCGCTTGTCATCGCGCAAGCGTGAGAAGCCGGTCGAGGTCGATGTGCGTTTCAAGATGCAAAGCGACCGCATCGAGCGCCGCGTCGAGAGACTCCTCATAAGAGACGCCCGATCCCTTGCTCCCGAGGCGGGCGAGAAGCGCGCTTCGTTGCGCGGCCCCGGCGAAAAGCCCATGCACATAGGAGCCGCTCACAAGACCATCGGCCGACGTCGCGCCATCGCTCCGCCCATCGTTGAGCCGCAACACGGGCCGCGCGCAATCCGGCCCAAAACTGCGGCCGACATGCATTTCGTACCCGGCGAAGGGGACGCCGTTTTGCGCCCCGGTGCCTTGCACCGCCGAAAGCAATTTTTCGCCTTCAAGTTCCGTTTCTATGTCGAGCAGGCCCAACCCCTGCGCCTCGCCCGGCGGTCCCTCGACGCCCAATGGATCGCGGATGGCCTTGCCGAGCATCTGATAGCCGCCGCAAAGTCCGAACACATGGCCGCGGCGCCGGAGATGCGCGAAAAGATCGATATCCCAGCCCTCGCGCCGGAAAGCCGCGAGACCGGCGATCGTCGTTTTCGATCCGGGCAGAATGACGAGCGCCGCCTCGGCGGGCAGGGTTTTGCCGCTTTTGACCATGACGACACGGACGTCGCCCTCCAAATAAAATGGATCTAGATCGTCGAAATTGGCGATGCCGGGCAGGACCGGAACCGCGATCGTGATTTGCCCCCCACGCGGCGTGATTGGCCACCCGCGTAGCCTTGGCGTAGTAAGCCCGAGCAAATCCTCCTCCGGCAAACGCGCCGCTTCCGCGCAAAAATGAATAAGCCCAAGGCCCGGCCATCCGGTCAAATCCTCGATCCTTCGCATGCCGTCGGCAAATAGGGCCGGATCGCCGCGAAACTTGTTGACGAGAAACCCCGCGATCAGTTTGGCGTCGGCCGGATCGAGCACGGTTTTGGTGCCGGCGATCTGGGCTATGACTCCGCCGCGATCGATGTCGCCGGCCAAAATCACCGGAACACCGGCGGCGCGCGCAAAACCCATGTTGGCGATATCGTTTTTGCGCAGATTGATTTCCGCCGCGCTCCCCGCGCCTTCGACGAGGACAAGATCTGCGTCTTCGCAAAGTGTTCCAAAACTGTCGAGCACGGCTGGCAGAAGCTTTGGTTTCAGGTCCTGGTATACTCCCGCCGATGCCTGGCCTATCACCCGCCCGCGCAGAACGATCTGCGCGCCATGCTCGCTTTGCGGCTTCAAGAGGACAGGGTTCATGTCGACGCTTGGCGCGACGCCGCAAGCTCTTGCCTGCGTCGCCTGGGCGCGGCCGATTTCGCCGCCATCCGGCGTCACCGCGGCGTTGTTCGACATGTTCTGCGGCTTGAACGGGCGCACTTCGAGCCCGCGATTGCGATAGGCGCGGCACAGCCCCGCGACAATCAGCGACTTGCCAACACCGGAGCCGGTGCCTTGCAGCATCAACGCCTTGGCCCGCCGCTTCATGCTCAGAATTCGATTCCCTCTTGCGCCTTCACACCAGCCGCGAAGTGATGCTTCACAAGACTCATCTCGGTCACAAGATCGGCGGCCTCCAGCAATTCGGGCTTCGCATTGCGGCCGGTGACAACAATATGGAGATCGGGCCTGCGACCCTGCAGGGTACCGACGACCTCGGCTACGGGAAGATAATCGTAGCGCAAGGCGATATTCAATTCGTCGAGGACGAGAAGTTTTAGCTTTGGATCGGCGATCAGCTCTCGTGCCTTCGCCCAAGCCGCTGCGGCGGCCTGCATGTCACGCGTGCGATCCTGCGTCTCCCAGGTAAAGCCCTCGCCCATCGTGTGCCAAGCGAGAAGATCGGGAAAACGGGCGAGCGCCCGGCGTTCGCCGGTGTCCCAGGCGCCCTTGACGAATTGCACGACGCCGCAAGGCCAATCATGGCCGAGCGCGCGCAGCAAAAGCCCGAAAGCCGCCGTCGATTTGCCCTTGCCCTTGCCGGTATGAACGATGAGGAGGCCTTTTTGGGTTATCGTCTTGGAAGCCACCTCGGCGTCCTGCGCGGCCTTTCGCTTTTCCATTTTTTGCCGGTGGCGAAGCGCTTCGGCGCCGGCTCGCGATCGAGTGGTCGGAACTCCGGTCATCTTAGGGCTGCGGCCGCTCCGCGAAGCATCGCCGAAAATCACGCCAGCAGCCGTTCGGAACGGCCACAAAGGTCATCGCCGTTGGTATTGATTTAGCGTTCATGCTTGAG
>JBAUNU010000140.1:0-4953 GCA_049579405.1 Methylocella sp. | reverse complement strand
CTTTACCGGTTCGTCACCAATGACGCGGCCAGGCGTCGTCGCCGAAATCGCGTCGCCATGATGTCAAGCGTTGGGGCGAGCAATCTTACATGTCTGTGGCGGGATTGTAGGCCAGCCCACAAACTGTCAACGATAAGCCGCTGTTTTCTAATGAGAATGGGCGGAGCCCCCTCCGCCAGGGCTCCAAAGCACGGCCGTGGGCAAGGGCGAGGAGAAATTCAGTTTCAAGACGCGCGATCGTTTGATGCAAAGCGGCTGAATTATGCGGGACTCCGTCACGTTTGTCCGATACGATTAATTGGAAGAGTCTATGTTGGCGTTGTGCCATGGCACGTTGGAGGACCAGCTCTTATGTTGCGTGGCGGCGTTTTTGGAGCGTACTATAAACTTCTTCACTCTCTCGGAGCCGCAGCGCTTTTGCCCGGAGCCGCGCTCTCGGCTGCCGATGCGCAGATCACAATGGCAACCAACGTCCCGGGTATCCGCGTGGTGGCCCCGCCCCCGGCGGGGTTCGATCCGGTGACGGCGTCGGCGGCAGCGCGCAAGCAATATGCCATCCCTCCGGCGCCCGATCCCACAGCCGCCCCCGGGGCTTATAAACAGTGGCAAAAGGCAGTGGGCAGACTACGGAACCGCCCTGCTGCGCCGGTACTCACGCAGACTAATATTTACAACGGTCCGATCAAAAACAAAAAGGTTTCCCCGTCTGTTCCGCCCGGGAATACCATTGCCGGTCCGAACTCAGGCAAAATTGCCGGGGCGCTCTCGAACAACATTGTTGGGGTGACCGCCTCCAACTGGAGCGGCCCAAGTATTGTCACGAGCGGTAATCCGTTCGCGCTCGAGGCAGTCCAGGGTGAGTTTGTCGTGCCGACCGCGCAACAATCGTTTGGTACGTGCACCGGAGGGTGGAACTATTCCTCCCTATGGCCTGGCATCGATGGCAATGGCTCGAATGACGTCCTCCAGGCTGGTGTCGAGGCGGACGCCTACTGCAGCGGCGGCACGACCGAAGCGTTCTACTCGGCCTGGATCGAATGGTACCCCTTCCCTGAGACCCAGGTCAGCTCTCCGGCCATCCACCCCGGCGACTTGGTTTTCGTCCAGGTCTGGAACGTTAGTCCGACGGTCGGATACGCCTATTTCTACGACTACTCCACCCAACAAACTAACGAATACGAATTCAACGCGCCGAGCGGCACCACCCTGCAAGGCAACAGCGTCGAATGGATCGTGGAGCGCCCCGGCGTTGGCGGCGGCCTTGCCCATTTGACAAACTATATCGACGTGTCGTGGCCCTACAACGTCGCATGGAACTACGCGGCACCTACCCCGACCTATTACTATCCGGGCGCCGATCCTGCCCCCTATACCCTTGAGTTGATTACGATGCTAGGCAATCAGAGCGGGACAGGCAGTGCGATCTCCTACGGGTCTCCTCAAAACTCCGACTTTTTATACTTCGAGGATACTGCGGGGGCTGTCGGGGCCGGAACCGTCGCTCCGTACGACTGATCGAAGCTCCGTGCCCCGGTTGCCCCGGTGCCTGACGATCCTTCAACCACTGACGCAACTCGCCGCTGTCGTAAGCCTTGTCGCTGATCAGGTGTTTCGACGCTTTACCTATGGCGATGAGCCGCTCCGCGACCGGGCAGTCATGCGCTTCGCCGCCGGTCAGGAGGATGGCGAGAAGACGGCCCCGAGCATCTGCGAGTGCATGGACCTTCGTGTTGCGCCCGCCTCTTGAGCGGCCAATCGCCTGCTTCTGCTCCCCCCTTTTCCACCCGCTGCCGAGCGGTGAAGAGCGGCCATGCACTGCGGTACACGCCAATAGGGACAGGCGGAGCGCACTGCTACACCAACGAGGCCACGAGACCGAATTTCTCAGGCGCCGCGAACGTACTTTAGGGCGGCTGCGGGCCCCGGGCGGATGCATCCTCGAACGCGGCCCACGGATGCTGTAAGGCCGTGGCAACCAGGCCGCCCTTGACATAATACCAATTTGTCGGTATCATACCAACTAATGGGTATTGACGTGGCCAAAATCCAAGCACAGCACCAGTCGAAGACGAAAATCCTGGACGCGGCCCTGCAGGTGATCCGCGCCAAGGGTTATTCGGCGACGACCGTCGATGACATCTGCCTGGCCGCTGGGCTGACCAAGGGCAGCTTCTTCCATCACTTCAAGAGCAAGGAAGAGCTTGCGTTGGCCGCCGCGGGGCAATTCGCGGCGGTGGCGGATGGCCTGTTCGCTCAGGCTCCCTATCGCGCTTTGGGTGATCCCTTGGACCGCCTACTGGGCTACGTCGATTTTCGGAAAACAATTCTCCAAGGCGCCCCGCCTGAATTCACCTGCCTATTGGGTACGATGGTGCAAGAGACTTTCGAGTCCCATCCCGCCATTCGGCAAGTCTGCGACACCTATATCAGCGCGCATGCCGCCGAGGTCGCCAAGGATATCGCCGAAGCCAAACGCCGCTATGCACCGAATGCGGCCTGGAGTGCCGGGGGCCTGGGGCTTTACACCCAGGCCGTGATCCAGGGCGCCTTTATCCTGGCCAAGGCGAAAGGCAGCCCCGAAGTCGCAGGAGAATGCCTTGGGCATCTCAGGCGATATTTGGAAATGCTGTTCGAACAACCAGAACCGGAGGAGGAAAAGCCTTGACAGGAAACGACAAGATTACCCCATGCTTGTGGTTTGACCGCAATGCCGAGGAGGCGGTCAACCACTACATGTCGATATTCAAGAATTCGCAAATAGTAAGCCTGTCGCGCTATGGCGAGGCTGGGCGTCTGCCGAAAGGAACGGCTCTGACCGTCATCTTCGAACTTGAGGGACAACGCTTCCAAGCGTTGAACGGTGGACCATATTTCAAGTTCACCGAGGCCATTTCACTGTCCGTGAGCTGCGACACGCAGACCGAGCTGGACGACTTCTGGGAGAAGCTCTCTGCCGGCGGCGAAAGGGGCAATGCGGCTGGCTGAAGGACAAGTTCGGCCTGTCCTGGCAGATCGTGCCGTCGGCCCTCGGCGAGATGATGCAGGATCAGGATGCCGGGAAGGCGAACCGGGTCATGGCAGCGGTCATGCGCATGCACAAGCTCGAAATCGACGGTTTGAGGCGCGCGTATGACGGCGCGGCTTCGTAGCCGGCCACAACCGGCTGAGTGCCTCGATTATCTCCATCGGGATCGGAAATACTGTTTTCGTCAACCTGAACAGAGGGAAAACCACCCATGCGGTTCATGATTATCGTTAAAGCGACAAAGGAGTCGGAAGCCGGGCTCATGCCGAGCGCTGAACTCTTGCGAGACATGGGCAAATTCAATCAAGACCTCATTGACGCTGGCATATTCGTTGCCGGCGACGGTCTCCAGGCAAGTTCGAAGGGCGCCCGCGTCGCATTCTCCGGACAAGATCGCACCGTCACCTTGGGGCCATTCCCGGATACGAAGGACCTGGTTGCCGGTTATTGGATCTGGAACGTGAAATCAATCGATGAGGCGATTGCATGGGTCAAGCGCTGCCCGAACCCGATGCCGGGCCCGTCTGATATCGAAATCCGTCAAGTCTTCGAGGCGGAAGACTTCACTTAGGCCGAAGTGAAAACGTGACCGCAAGCCGCCGAGGAATACCTCGGACACCTGCGGCGGTAGCTGTTCAATCACCTCGAAAGCGAAAAAGGAAAGACCATGACCTACGTCGATGGATTTGTGGCAGCGGTCCCTACTGCCAATCGCGAAACGTACAAGAAACATGCGGAAGCGGCCGCCGTCGTTTTCAAGGAACACGGCGCGGTGAAAGTGGTCGAGTGCTGGGGGAACGATGTGCCCGACGGCACGACCATTCCCAATGGCGGTCAAACGCAAGGAGGATGAGACAGTGGTCTTCTCGTGGATCACCTGGCCCTCCCGCAAAGTGCGTGATGAGGGCATGAAAAAGGCTATGGCGGACCCCCGTTTGCAGCCAGACAGGAACCCGATGCCTTTTGATGGCAAACGCCTCATCTATGGCGGTTTTGAAGTTATTCTCGACGCATGAGTGCCACCGCGAGCCGCGAATGACAACACAAGGAGAGGCAAGCTTATGTCTGCAACGCAAGGAAAATTTGTATGGTACGAGCTGATGACCAGCGATAGCAAAGCCGCTGAATCTTTCTATCGAAGCGTGATCGGCTGGGATGCGAAGGATTCCGGGATGGCCGATCGATCCTACACGCTCCTCTCCGCCGGGCCGGTGATGGTCGGCGGGATGATGCCGATCCCGGAAAAAGCGCGGGCGATGGGCGCCCGGTCGGCCTGGAGCGGCTATGTCCTGGTCGATGATGTCGATGTCTATGCAGAGCGCGTCAAAGCGGCCGGTGGCGCGATTCGCCGCGGTCCCGAGGATATTCCCGGCGTCGGCCGCTTCAGTGTCGCCGCCGACCCGCACGGTGCAGTGTTCAACCTCTTTGAAACAGCAAGTGACGAGGCACGCGCGCCGGCGGCGCCAGGGACGCCAGGCCATGTCGGCTGGCATGAATTGCATGCAGGCGATGGGCCTAGCGCCTTCGCCTTCTATTCCGGCCTGTTTGGCTGGACCAAAGCCGAAACAATGGATATGGGACCGATGGGAGTCTATCAGATTTTCGCGACGGGCGGCGCGCCGTGCGGCGGCATGAAGACCAAGATGCCGCAAACGCCGGCGCCTTTCTGGCTTTATTATTTCAATGTCGATTCCGTCGAGGCCGCTATGGCACGGGTGAAGGACGCCGGCGGCCAAATCATCCATGGCCCCATGCAGGTCCCCGGCGGTAGCTGGATCGCGCATGGCCTCGACCCACAGGGCGCCATCTTCGCGATCGTTGGACCCAAAGGTAGTGGTACAGTTTGAATGCTAAGCACCTTGTGTCGCTTCCCAATCCGCAAGCACTTTCGCCATATCAGACATTTCCCAAAGCTTTGACGTGACACG
>JBAUNU010000139.1:0-1717 GCA_049579405.1 Methylocella sp. | reverse complement strand
GCCGTGGATTGAGCTCCGGCCTCGCCGGTTAGGTGGTCCTCGGCCATCCGCGCCTCCCGCGTCATGATCCGGACTTTAACTTAAATCCGCTTGTCATTTAATCCTTGCAAAGACCACTTCCAAGGGGGTGCGGTTCTCCGATGATCGTTGCGGGCTTGTTCTTGCGGGATTCTTGGGAGCTCGCATGTTAATGAGTCCGCGCCTTTGGGCAATTGGCACAACATTATTCGTGGGACAACTGCCTCTGGATCTTGTGGCGCTAGCGGTAGCGAATTTCATCGCATGCGATGGGTATCCTACGTCTCCGGATTGGCGGAACGCAGGACTCGATGCCCGGTCAGCAAACGTCTGGCGGAACCTATTGCTGTCCTTGTCGGCGATGAGCGCTTTGGCTTGCGGTAGGGTATCGAGGATCAGTCGCGCGTACTTGTGATCGCTCATTTGGCCTTCGGCGAGGAGCATGACGAGCGGCTTTCCCGCGCCGTTGCAGAGACATGGAGCTTGGAGTTCAACCCGCCTTTTGCGCGTCCAACATTGCGGGGAACATCCCCTTTTTGAACCGGCTCGCCGCCGTGCGATGCGCTTTCAGATGCGTGGAGTCGATCGTGATGCGTCCGGGTTTTGGGTCGCCGCTGTCGAGCGCTCGCGGGGAGGCGCCCATTAGTCGCAGCGCAACCACCGCCATCAGATCCTTGACCTTATGGAGGCCACGCGGCGCGACGATGCCGGACTCCACCAAGTGTCCCCGCAATGCATTGACGACCATCGTTCGTTGCCGGACCAGGAGATCACGGACGCTGTGCGCGGCCAGCGCCGCTTGCTGTGGGCTCTTCGACCGGGACGCAGCTCGAAGGCCGCCGCATCGCCTCGCAGACCGCTTCGGCATCGGCCGCATCGTGCTTGTTGCGCTTCACGTAGGGTTTGAAGTAGCCCGGCGGCATCAGGCGCACGTCATGCCTGAACGCTCGGCCCTGATTCCGCCTCTAACTAGTATTTGGCGACGACCGGAGCCGGAAAGGTGAAGTGGTAGTTCAAGCCGGCGCGGACGATGTTGCCGGTGAAACGAGTCGTCGCGAACGGCGAACTGGACCAGGCAGTGGCTCCAGTGTCTGTAAACGTGTTCGTTAGCGGGCTGAGGCCGTACGTCACGCTGCCTAGATCGTAATACAGATATTCGACCTTGACGCTCCAATTGGGCGCGAACAACCATTCGAGGCCGCCGCCGGCCGTCCAGCCGACGCGCGAATTGGAAAGGCCGCCGAAAGAAGAATAAGGCGCACTGAAGTCCGAACCGGCCGGCGCGACGTCCTGCTGGAAAATAGCAGCGTTCGAGCGGACGCCACCGTAAGCGAGACCGCCGGTCCCGTAGACAAGGAAGGCCGGCGTGATGGTAAAGCCGAGCCGGCCGCGTATCGTGCCGATATAGTCAATTCGGCTATTGGTACCGACGGCCGACGTAATCGTTTCGGCTGGGAAGCCGGCAGGAACTCCCGAGCTGAAGACCTGGCCTGTGTGGGTGCTGCTTGCGATACCCTGAATGTCCGCCTCGATGCCAACGACGAAGCTGTTGGCGAACTGAAAATTGTAGCCGATCTGACCGCCGCCGATGAAGCCGGAGTTGCTGACCGGAACGGAAGTGGTGGCAAGGGCGGACGAGAGCGCCTGTTCTGATGCAAAACTGGGGGCAGCAAGCTCCGGCACCGCGGTCGTATCGACG
>JBAUNU010000138.1:0-8151 GCA_049579405.1 Methylocella sp. | reverse complement strand
CGAGGGTGCCTTTCCTCAACGCCGCGGTGCAGGCGGTGCTCTTTTATGTGAGCACGATGTTCCCGCCGGTATTTCTCGTCTCGCTGTTGAGTGCGAACAAAAGGTGTCTGCACGATATGCTTGCCGGCGTCATCGTCACTCGGCGGTTTATGTGAAGGCTAGAATTTTCAGCCGATGTTTTCGGAAGGCCAGCTTCTGAAAACCAAAAAAGGGGGCCGGCGAGGTGACGCGAGAACCGCGTGACGCACCGCAGTTTTATCTGACCTCGCCTTCGGCGTGCCCTTATTTGCCCAGCCGGCAGGAACGCAAGGTCTTCACCCATTTGATCGGCCGCCGCGCCGCGGCGTTGAACGACCAGCTTACCCAATCGGGATTCCGGCGATCGCAGACAATCGCTTACCGCCCTGCCTGCGAAAGCTGCCGCGCCTGCGTGTCGGTCCGCGTCAAGGCCAAGGAATTCCGCTGGTCGCGGAATTTCCGCCGGGTCGCCGAAATCAATCGCGACCTTGCCGGAACCGTGGTGCGGGCCGAGCCCACCTCCGAACAATATGCACTATTCCGCCGCTACCTCGACGCGCGGCATGGCGACGGCGGCATGGCCGACATGACGGCCGTCGATTATGCGACGATGATCGAGGACAGTCATGTCGAAACCCGTCTCGTCGAATATCGCCTTTCAGCGGAAAATACCGGGAACGCCGGCCTGCAGCCGCTCGTGGCCGCCTGCCTGACCGATCTCCTCGCCGACGGTCTGTCGATGGTGTATTCCTTCTTCGTTCCGGTTGAACAGCACCGTTCGTTCGGCACCTATATGATCCTCGATCATATCGAACGCGCGCGCCGTCTTGGCCTGCCGCATGTCTATCTCGGCTACTGGGTCGCGGGCTCCCGGAAGATGGCCTATAAGGCGCGCTTCCTGCCGCAGGAGCGGCTCGGGATGAGCGGCTGGGAGCGGGTGGAATAGTCCTAGATTTGCTGATTAATGTGTGTGGAGCAATACGCGGCCCCGAAAAGGAAACGGGAGAGGAGCTAGCCATGGCTCAGCCGGAACGGTTTGAAACCCTTGTTCTTGGTAGTGGAAATGGCGGCATGTTTCTGGCCTGGCATATGGCGCAATCCGGGCGAAGTACCGCCGTGGTCGAGCGGCGGCTGATTGGCGGGTCCTGCCCCAACACCAACTGCCTTCCCAGCAAGAACGAGATCTGGAGCGCGAAAGTCGCCGACTTGCTGCATCATGCCGCAAGCTTCGGCGCGATGACGGGCACCGTCGCGATCGACATGGCCAAAGTCCGTCAGCGCAAGCGCGACATGGTCGAAGAGATGATCGCCATTACTTTAGAGCAGTACAAGGCGACCGGCGCGGAATTGATCATGGGAGCCGGGAATTTCGTGGCGCCGAAAACGCTCGAGGTGCTCCTGAATGACGGCGGGACGCGCGTGCTGGCGGGCGATCAGGTTTTCCTCAATATCGGAACACACGCGGCAATTCCCAACGTAGCTGGCCTCGTTGCGGCCGGACCTCTTACGAACGTCGAGGCACTGGAACTCGATTATGTTCCGCAACATCTGATCGTGCTCGGCGGCGGCTATGTCGGCCTCGAAATGGCACAGGCGTATCGTCGCTTCGGCAGCCGCGTGACGATCATCGAGCATGGACCTCAGCTCGCTGGCCGGGAGGATCCGGACGTCGCGGACGAGATGCGGCGTATCCTCGGCAACGAAGGAATTGATTTTTTTGTGGCGACAGAGACCCGCCGTGTGCAGGGGCGCTCAGGAAAGAATGTGAGCCTTTTCGTGCGCACGTCCTCAGGTGAGCAGACCATCGAGGGTAGCGACATCCTGGCCGCAGCAGGGCGCACTCCCAATACCGCCGGGATCGGGCTCGAAGTGGCCGGTGTTGAATTGGACGGTCATGGCTACATCAAAGTCAATGAGCGCCTGGAGACCAGCGCGCCCGAGGTCTGGGCGATCGGAGAATGTGCCGGCAGCCCGCAGTTCACCCACGTATCCTTCGACGACTTCCGGGTCATTCGGGACAATCTGGCCGGGGCAAACCGCACGACCCGCGACCGGTTGATTCCCTACTGCATGTTTACCGATCCCCCGCTTGCACGGGTGGGACTGAGCGAAAGCGAGGCGCAACGTCAAGGGATCGAAGCGCGTGTCGCAAAGCTGCCGATGAGCGCCGTGCTCCGGACGCACACGATCGACGAACGACAAGGCTTTATGAAGGCGCTTGTGGCCGCGCGCGACGACCGCATTCTTGGCTTCACGATGATCGGCGCCGAAGCCGGCGAGGTCGTGGCCACCGTACAGATGGCTATGCTGGCCGGGCTGCCATATACGGCCCTGCGAGACGCCGTGCTCGCCCATCCGACCATGGCGGAAGGACTCGGCCCTCTTTTCTCGAATGTGCCGCCGCGGCTCTCGTAACATCGGCGCACCGCAAAGCGGCATTCTGTGGAAGGAGAAAGCACATGTCTTACAGAACTCCAGCGATAGCACTTGCACTCGTGGTGTGTGCCGCCCTTGCAGCAGCGGCATTCGCGCGTACCAAACCACGACATCTGCCTGAGACCGGACTACGATATCTGCCGGAGTACACCGCATCCGGCGAGTTGATCCTCCCCAAGAATTCGATCTGGCGTGAATGGGTATTTGTGGGAGCGCCGTTGACGCCGAACGCGCTTAATGGTGGCAAGGCAGGTTTTCCGGAATATCATAATGTCTACATCGAGCCTGGCTCATACGAGATATACAAGAAGACGGGCGAATTTCCCGATGGGACGATCATGTTCAAGGAGCTGCAGCTTACACTGAGCGGAGAGAATCCGGATGGATCGAGGACTGAGCCTTCGGGGCGCGGCTATTTCCCTGGTCCCTTCAATGGCGCTGATGTGACTGTCAAGGACACCAAGCGCTATGCCACCACAGGCGGCTGGGGCTTCTACAATTTCAACCATCATGAGCCGAAAGCGCCAACTGCCACGCTGAAGCGAAGAGAGGAATGTGCCTATTGCCACATAGCTAACGCAAAGAAAGACGAGGTTTGGACGCAGTTTTATCGCTTGTTGGATAAGTGATCCTGCATGCGAGGTTTGCATATTGCTTACATAGAAAGACCGCAAGCGATGAAAACGAAGAGTGTCCTCGGCAGTTGCATCCTGGCTCTATTGGCAGCGGCATCCGTGGCCGCTTTCGCGCAGATAAGGACGGCCGAAACTGCCGGTGCCCAGAATACGGGAGACATTGTCGACGCAGAGGGCAACTTGCGGGTGCCCGCCGACTATCGCACCGCTTATCAGTTTTTGGGTAGCTGGGCGGTGGCAGAGGACCAAGGCCAGGGCTCGAAGGAAGTCCATGTCGTTTACGCATCGCCGGGCACGATCTCCGCCTATCGCAAAGATGGACGGTTCCAGGATGGCTCTGTGCTAGTGAAAGAGGTCTTTGAGACAACGACCGGAGCGATGACGACAGGCAATGTCAGCCATACCAAAATATTGAAGGGCTGGTTTTTAATGGTGAGAGACAGCAAGAATAGCCATCCCGGCAACAAATTATGGGGCGACGGTTGGGGTTGGTCGTGGTTCGATGCCGCCATGCCTTCAAAAACCACGTCGACAAATTACAAAGTGGATTGTCAACCGTGCCATGTACCAGCGCGAGCTTCCGATTGGATTTATGTCCAAGGTTATCCCGCGTTGAAGCAATGATTGTCAAACCGGCTAGCTGCTTGATCCCGTTCTTCGCCGGTGTTTTCGACATGAGGTCCGCGTCGAGAATATCAACCGAATCGTGGTCGAGCCCCGATCGCTTTCGCGGCTTTGGCGATGCTCAACCCAAGCCCCTCAAGGCTCGCCTCGACCAATTCCCCATTTCATTCGCGTGGCGGTCTCCTTCACTGAGAGGTCGCTTTTCAGCGCGTGTCGGGGCGATAAACCAAGCGGAGACGCGCGGCTGTAGGCCCACGCTAGCGCCACCGTATTAATTAACGAGATTGAGACGCAAGCCGAATTGCCATCTCGTCGGTTCATGGGATAATACCGTCGCGTTGAAACCTGGGATCGTCGAGACGGCACACCCGCGGGAAGTCGCCAATGAATTTCCGGCAACGGCGAACCGAATCGCGCGCCGCCGATGCGCCAGGGACGCCCGCCGATGCGACCCGATCATGGACGAATGCCGGTGGGGCGAAAATCAAATTGGCGGCTCACGGCAATCCCCCGAGGGCGCCAGGACGGCTAGCCATCCGGAAGCCGCGAGGAAGGAGCTCGAAACCATTGGCACTCGACGGCATAAAGCTATTTCGACCGAAGAAATTCGCCGACGCGCGCGGATTTTTTTGCGAAACCTACAACGCGCGGACTTACGCGGAGGCCGGCGTCGCTTGTGTTTTCGTCCAGGACAACCAGTCCTTGTCGGCAAAAGCCGGAACGGTCCGGGGCCTGCATTTCCAGCGCCCTCCCGCCGCCCAGGCCAAATTGGTCCGGGTCGTGCGGGGCGCGATCTTCGATGTGGCGGTCGATCTGCGCCGCTGCAGTCCCAGTTACGGCCGCTGGTGTTCCGCGACGTTGACGGGAGATGGCGGCGAACAGATTTTCGTGCCGCCCGGCTTCGCGCATGGCTTTTGCACGCTTGAACAAGATACCGAGGTCGCCTACAAGGTCGATAGCTTCTACTCGCCGTCCTGCGACGCCGGCTTGCGTTGGGACGATCCCGACTTGGCGATCGCGTGGCCGGTCCGTCCCGTTGACGCAGCGATCTCCGAAAAGGACGCGGTTCTTCCTTTTTTTAGGAATTTTGTTTCGCCCTTCGGCGCGTGAGATTTTTATGAACAGACGTTTCATGATCACGGGAGGTGCGGGCTTCATCGGATCGGCGGTGGTGCGCCGCCTGATCGAGACGAGTACGCACCAAGTCTGCGTCGTCGACAAACTGACTTACGCCGGAAATCTCGATAATCTCGCCCGCGTTGCCGGCGATCCGCGCTATCAATTCAAGCAGGCGGACATTTGCGACGCGCGCGCGATGCGGCAAATCTGCGAGAGTTTTCGCCCTGATACCATCATGCATCTTGCCGCGGAAAGCCACGTCGACCGCTCCATCGACGGGCCCGGCGCCTTCATCGAAACCAACGTCATGGGCACATACATGCTGCTCCAAACCGCACGTGACCATTGGCAAAAGCTTGGCTTGAAAGAACAGGCGCGGTTTCGCTTCCACCATGTCTCGACCGACGAAGTTTTCGGGTCGCTTGGCCCGGATGGGTTGTTTCAAGAAACCAGTCCCTACCAGCCGAATTCGCCCTATTCCGCGTCAAAGGCCGCCTCCGACCATTTAGCGCGGGCGTGGCATCAAACTTATGGCATGCCGGTGGTCGTCTCGAATTGTTCCAACAATTATGGGCCCTATCATTTTCCCGAAAAACTCATCCCGCTCGCCATTCTTAACGCGCTTGAGGGCAAGCCCATCCCCGTTTACGGGGACGGCGGCCATGTTCGCGATTGGCTCTATGTCGAGGATCATGCCAGGGCGCTGGTCCAAATCGCTCTCCTCGGGCAGCCTGGCGAAAGCTATAATGTCGGCGGCGCGAGTGAAGCCACCAATCTCGAAGTCGTGCGCCGCATCTGCCGGCTGATGGATGAAATGGCGCCGGACGAGGCGCGTGGATCGCACCAGCGCTTGATCGTCTATGTGGCCGACCGGCCGGGGCACGACCGGCGCTATGCAATCGATGCGGGTAAGATTAAACGCGAACTCGGGTGGGAGCCGCGCGAAACTTTTGACTCCGGCTTATGCAAAACGGTTTGCTGGTATCTCGACAATCCACATTGGTGGCAACGGATCCGTTCCGGCGTCTACCGGGGCGAACGGCTTGGAACCGTGGCATGAACGGGCCGATCCTCGTGTTCGGCGCCGCGGGTCAGCTTGGGCACGAAGTGATGGCGCTCGCCGCGGCCCGCGATATCGAGGCGGCCGGTTGTCATCGCGCTAGAGCCGATATCACGGACTTCGCCTCCGTCAAGGCCGCGATTCGCGCGTTTAAACCGCGCCTTGTTCTCAATGCGGCCGCCTATACCGCCGTGGATCGAGCGGAAACCGAGCCGGGGGCGGCCTACGCCGCCAATGCCGTGGGCGCGGAAACTGTCGCGCGGGCCGCCGCGCTGCAACGGGTGCCGGTCATCCAAATATCGACGGATTACGTCTTCGACGGTACGAAGAGGGGCGCCTACGTCGAGACCGATCCGATCGCGCCGCTCGGCGTTTACGGCAAGACGAAGGCGGCGGGCGAAGCCCTGGTCCGGCAAGCAAACCCGCGCCATTTCATCCTCCGCACCGCCTGGGTCTATGGCCGGTTCGGCGCGAATTTTCTCAAGACGATCCTGCGCCTGTCGCACGCCCGCGAGGAACTGCGGATCGTCGCCGATCAGCACGGTTGCCCGACCGCGACGCAAGATCTGGCGGAAGCAATCTTTGCGATCGATCGCGCCTTGGCCCGCGGCATCGAGGCCCCTGGAACGTATCATTTCGCGGGCGACGGCGCCACGACCTGGCACGGGTTCGCCAGCGCCATCGTCAAGGCCCAGGCGCCAGCGACCGGGCGGCGGCCGAAGGTTTCGGCGATCGCCACCGCGGACTATCCGACCCCCGCCAGCCGCCCCGCCAATTCCGAGCTCGACAGCAGCCTGTTTGCTTCCGTCTTCGGTTATCGCGCGCGCGATTGGCAAACCCGTGCGCGGGAGACGGTCGAAGTGCTTCTCAAGGAAACCCGAGCCAAAACATGAAGGGCATCATTCTCGCGGGCGGTTCCGGCACCAGGCTCTATCCCCTGACATTGGTGATTTCCAAGCAATTATTGCCAGTCTACGACAAGCCGATGATCTATTATCCGCTGTCTATCCTGATGACCGCGGATATCCGCGATATTTTGATCATCACGACCCCGCAGGACCAGAGTCTATTTAAGGAGTTGCTTGGCGATGGCGGCGAGCTCGGGATCCGCCTTAGCTTCGCGACACAGGAGAGGCCGCGCGGACTCGCGGAAGCCTTCACCATCGGGCGCGATTTCGTCGGCTGCGATCATGTCGCGCTGATCCTCGGCGACAACATTTTCTATGGCCACGGCCTGCCGGACCTTTTGGCCTCGGCGGCGGCGAGACCCGTGGGTGCCACGGTTTTTGGCTATGTCGTGGCGGACCCGGAAAGATACGGCGTCGTCGAAATCGACGCCAAGGGGCGGGCGATTTCGATTGAAGAAAAGCCCGCGCGGGCGCGCTCGGCGCTGGCGGTTACCGGACTTTATTTTTACGACAACAGCGTGCTCGACATCGCTGCCGCCTTGAAACCTTCGGCGCGCGGTGAACTCGAAATCACCGATGTCAATAGGGTCTATATGGAGCGTCGGCAACTTGCGGTGGAGATCATGGGCCGGGGCTTCGCCTGGCTCGACACGGGAACCCACGAGAGCCTTCTCGAGGCCGGCAATTATGTCGAAATTCTCGAGCGGCGTCAGGGTTTGAAGATCTCCTGCCCGGAGGAAGTCGCCTATTATAAGGGTTTTATCGATCGCGACCTTTTGGTCGCGAATGCCGGCCGCTACGGCAAATCCGGCTACGGCGACTATCTGACCCGGCTCGCCGAAGCCGGACGGCCGCGCGGACCCGCCGGAGCCTGAACTGGCCCTCGCGCGGGTTCAGGCGCTTAGCGTCCGTCTCGAAAGAGTCTGTTCATCGCGCGCCGGATTTCAGAAGCTTGTAGGTGATCGCGTCGGTCAGCGCCTGAAACGAGGCGTCGATGATATTGGCGGAGACGCCGGCCGTCGACCAGCTCTCCCCGGACGCATCGCGAAACTCGATCAACACCCGCGTCACCGCGTCGGTTCCGCCGCGGAAAATGCGGACGCGAAAATCGATGAGTTCGAGGTCTTCGATAAAGCGCTGATATTTGCCGAGATCCTTGCGCAACGCGAGATCGAGGGCATTGACCGGACCCTCGCCCTCGGCTGCCGAGATCAGGGTTTCGCCGCCGATACGCACCTTGACGACCGCCTCGGCCACCGAGACGAGTTCGCCTTGCGCATTGTGGCGGCGCTCGACATCGACTCGAAAGCGTTCGACCTCGAAATATTCCGGCACCTGCCCGAGAATCCGG
>JBAUNU010000137.1:0-1753 GCA_049579405.1 Methylocella sp. | reverse complement strand
CCATCACATGGTCTATGAAGTCGTTGATAACGCCATCGACGAGGCGCTGGCCGGCTACGCTACGCGCGTCACGGTGACGCTCAATGCCGACGGTTCGGTCACGGTCACCGACGACGGGCGCGGGATTCCGACGGATATTCATGCTGAGGAGGGTGTCTCGGCGGCGGAGGTCATCATGACCCAGCTGCACGCCGGCGGAAAATTTGATCAGAAATCCTACAAGGTGTCGGGCGGGCTGCATGGCGTGGGCGTTTCCGTGGTCAACGCGCTTTCCAGCTGGTTGACACTGCGGATCTGGCGCCACGGCAAGGAGCATATTCTTCGGTTCGAACATGGCGACGCGGTCATCCCGCTTGAAGTCACGGGGCCCGCGCCGGAGATCGCCGGAAAACCCAAACGCGGCACCGAAGTCACCTTTCTGGCTTCGCCCAAGACCTTCACGATGGTCGATTTCGACTATGCGATGATCGAACATCGTCTGCGCGAACTCGCCTTCCTGAATTCCGGGGTGCGCATCGAACTCACCGATGCACGCGGCGCCGAGGTCAAGCGGGAGGAGCTTTACTACGACGGCGGCCTTCAGGCTTTCGTGCGCTACCTCGATCGCGCCAAGGCGCCGCTCATCTCGAACCCGATCGTGATCAAGGGCGAACGCGAAAGGATTTCGGTCGAGGCCGCCCTTTGGTGGAACGATTCCTACCACGAGCATGTGCTCGCCTTCACCAACAATATTCCGCAGCGCGACGGCGGGACGCATCTCGCGGGTCTGCGCGCGGGGCTGACCCGTCAGGTGACCGGTTATGCGGAGCGCGCCGGTCTCGCCAAGCGCGAGAAGGTCGATCTCAACGGAGACGATTGCCGCGAAGGCTTGACTTGCGTGCTTTCGGTGAAGGCTCCCGACCCGAAATTTTCCTCGCAAACCAAGGAAAAGCTGGTGTCCTCGGAGGTGAGGCCGGCGGTGGAAGGCCTCGTCAACGAAATGCTCGGGGCTTGGTTCGAGGAGCATCCGCAGGACGCGCGCGTCGTCGCCGGCAAGGTGGTGGAAGCGGCGCAAGCGCGCGAAGCGGCGCGCAAGGCCCGCGAGCTAACCCGCCGCAAGGGGGCGCTCGATGTCGCCAATCTGCCGGGCAAGCTCGCCGATTGCCAGGAGCGGGATCCGGCCAAGGCGGAATTGTTTCTCGTCGAGGGCGATTCGGCGGGCGGCTCCGCCAAGCAAGGCCGCAACCGCGAGTATCAGGCCGTGCTTCCGTTGCGGGGAAAAATCCTCAATGTCGAGCGGGCGCGCTTCGACAAAATGCTGTCGAGCCAGGAAATCGGGACCTTGATCACCGCGCTCGGCACCGGAATCGGACGCGACGACTTCAATGCGGCCAAGCTGCGCTATCACAAGATCATCATCATGACCGACGCGGATGTTGACGGCGCGCATATCCGCACGCTTCTGCTTACGTTTTTCTTCCGCCAGATGCGCGAGCTTATCGAACGCGGGCATCTTTATATCGCGCAGCCGCCGCTCTACAAAGTAAAGCGTGGCGGCTCCGAGCAGTATCTGAAGGACGAGCGCGCGCGCGAGGATTATCTGATCGGCAATGGTCTTGAGGCCGCCGTGCTGCGGCTTGCGAGCGGCGAGGAGCGCGCCGGTGCCGATCTCCGTGCGATCGTCGAAGAGGCGCGGATCGTGCGCCAGACGCTCGGCGGCCTGCATTCGCGCTACGATCGCCGAGCGGTGGAACAGGCGGCGATAGCCGGCGCG
>JBAUNU010000136.1:0-6337 GCA_049579405.1 Methylocella sp. | reverse complement strand
AAGGAAAGGAAATTCGATCATGAAAACTTCAATTATCGGTCTACTGTTCGCCGCTGCGTTTCTGGCGATAATTCCGATCTCGCCCCAAGTCACACCCCGCGGCATCGAATTGAAGGTGGATGCGGCGCAGGCTTACTATGGGCATGCCCGGCGCGTGACCCGTCGCGTGGCCCGGCGGACCTACCGCCGCGGATATTATGGAGGGGCCTATCGCGGACATTATGGAGGGGCCTATTATGGAGCGGCGCCGAGGTATGGGTGCCGTTGCTATTGAGCACTGAGGTGGCGAGGCGCGGCAGGTCACAAAACGAGTGTCGGGTGGCTGCAGGCGAGGACCCGCAGCCGCCCCCTATCGATGCTGAGTATATCCAGGTGCTCGAAGGCGCTTAACCGTACCGTCAATATCGGGGGGCCGCAGAAACGGGGGTAAGGTTGGGGATTTCCAGCAGACGCTTTGGATTCAAAAGCCAGAGGAAAGAAACCTGACTAAATGGAATTGGTTTGCGGGCGTGGCAGGCGGGGCTGACCATGGAACACTTTCCGGTGACTGACGTTTCACTTAATAACGGTGATGGCGCTCGAATTGTTCGGGCGCCGCCCGCAGAAGAGAGCGTCGAAAAGGAGAGTACTATGAAACGCTCTGGCATATTGGTGGCCGCCTTGTTGGCCACCGTGTTTGGTTCTGCCCTGGTGGTGAGCGGCCCGGCTTCAGCAGCTGAAGTAACTTGCTTGTACAACGGCGGCTTGCATCCCTGCGTCTGGTATCCTGGTTACGCTTATGTATATGGGTACCCCTACGGCACGACCCCCGCAACCGCGCCTCTGACACCAGCCGAAACCGCGCCTCTGATGACCGGCCGAAGCGTGGCGGTCTCCGGCGCAGCCAGCTCCCCCGCACCGGGCGGCGGGGCAGGCGCCGGAGATTATTGCGCGACTTCCGTGAAGACGTGCTTACTCCGTGAGCCGGGTTGGCTTGGAACTGGCTGTTCCTGCAGGGTCTCCGGTGGCCACGCGCGAGGATTCGTGGAATAGAGTCTAGCGAACAATACTGAAGCTTAAACGAGACGCGGCCGAGACCGCACCCGGCCGCAGTTTGCTTGAAACATCATCCGTTTGCCGCGGCGCTCCTTGAGGGCGCGCTCGCTCGCGGCGTGGGATTTTGCGTTTATAAGGAAAACAGGTTTCGCCAAGCACGCGTAGTGTCATGAGGCAAATCTTCGACTTCGTGAAAACAACGGCACTCGGAGGCGCTATTTTTTTGCTCCCCTTCGCGGCAGCGCTCCTCGTTGTTGTCAAGGCTGGTAAGATGGCTGTCGATAGCGTGACGCCATTAGCGGAGAAACTTCCCTTTCCAAAAGGCGAGGCGGTTATCCTCATTTATGTCGTCGGGGCTTTGTTGCTGGCACTGGTGGCGTTCGCCGCAGGGCTTTTGGCACGATCTCTGTCGATCGAAAAGGACGCAGCATCGTTCCTTGAAGACAAGGTACTGAACAAACTGCCTCCCTACGTCGCCCTTCGTAAATACACTGATCGCTTGGCAGGGTTGGAGGCAAAGAGAAATGAAGACCTCAAGCCGGTCTTAGTGCGCATGCACAATGGATGGCAGCTTGGGTTCCTTGCCGACGCGTTCAACGATGGCCAAGTTGCCGTCTTTATGCCCGGCGCGCCTGACCCTTCGTCGGGAGTGGTGCAGATTGTCAGCACCGACCACATCACGCTTCTCGATATTTCTTATCGAGACGCACTCGCGTGCCTCGAGCAGTCTGGGTGCGGGCTTCCAAAGCTCTTGGCAAGCTCCTCCTTTGAAGCGGCGGCCGGTGGCGAAGTTGATGATCGGCTTGGGTCGTGAGGTTCGCAAGTAATTTTTCGGACCTATCCATTTTCCTGCGCGAGATTCGACCTTTCGCCTATGCCGCCCAGCAAGGCCTAAAAGTTCGCTCGGAACCTTCGCTCCCGGTTCGAGTTTTGAGAGTATCTCTGCAAAATTTCGGGAGACTTCGATGGAAAGACGCGCATTCTTGAAACTGCTCTGTATTGGAGCGGGTGTGGTGGCAGCTGGGGCGCCCGCGGAGGCTCTCACTTCATTCATGCCGCTCGCCGAGCCGAGCCATGATCCGGATTTGGCACCGCAGCCGGGTGTCGCCACCTCGAAAGACATGGAGCGCGCGCAAGTCGAGAAAGCATGGTATGGTCATTGGCGTCGTGTTAATCGGCGTCATTGGCGTCGTGTCCGTCGCCGCTATTATTACTGATCGCGGCAGACGGTGCCCCCGCGTTTCTGCGCGCCACATGCCCGTTGAAGCACCATCGATGCCGGGTTCGATGTTCTGGCGGGAGGTTCGTTTCGAGATAGGCGTCGAGACGAGGTTGTCACATTCGCCACGTACACGTATAGATAACTTTCGCGCTGCCTTGGCCGCGCAACGACCACTCTAACACATTGATATTTCAAGATGCGGATTGCGACCACCATCTGCTATCGACAAGTAAAACGGACGAACGTCCCCGTGCTCGCCAAAGGGCATCATCGACGAAGCCGAACCTGGATTCTTTAGGGAGTGGCTGCAGGACCTCGCCTGCAACCACTTGATAAACTCTATCCACTCCCAGTGCGGCCTCCGGTCCAGCCGGAAGCAGGAACCAACTGTGCCGGTTCGGCGTTCATCTGACGGATTCCGGCTAACGTGCTACGAAGCGGCGGGGCATATGCTCATTTCCGCAGCCTTGGGGGGCATATGTGCACATTCTTAAATCAATTGATGAGAATTGCGCTTTTGTTGACCGCCATTGACGCGGCAGTGGTCCTCTTTCCGGTGACGGCTCATGCGGGCTCCGGCTTCCGCAGAGCGATTGACGCGGGTGTGGCCGGAGCCAAGAAGGTCGCCGTCCTCGTCAACATCGACAAAACAAATCAACAAATGACAGTTTCTTTGGATGGGGTAGAAACATATCAATGGCGGGTATCCACTGGCCGAGCAGGATATTCAACTCCATCGGGAACCTATACTGCCACCTCTATGAACAAAATTTGGTATAGCAAACAGTGGGACAACGCCCCCATGCCCCATTCCATTTTCTTTATGAAAGACGGTCATGCCATCCACGGCAGCTTCGACGTAAAGAATCTTGGCAGACCCGTCTCGCATGGCTGCGTGCGTATCGCGCCTAAGAATGCCGCCACACTTTATGAGCTGGTGAAGGAGAATGGCCTGGAGAATACGCAGGTAGTGCTGACAGGCGCTAGCCCGGGCGGCGAATATCAGGTCGCTAGGGGTCAGACAAGTCCGCGCGGGGGTTTTTCCGGGCGCTCATTTGGCGTTCCTTATTACAATGGGTCCCAGGGTTACTATGGATCGCCATGGACCTATTCACCTTGGTGAAGGCCAAGCTGTCGCGCTTATAGGAGACGACCTCGGAGGAGTGCGTTGGCGAACAAGCGACAAGGCCGCGTTAGCGGCAAAGTTGGCGCAAAGAACTAAACCGCTCGCGCGATAGCGCACCTCGCGCCGGCGGGTGGATGTAACCGTGGGGAGTGCGGTAATGGGGCGGGAGCGTCCTGTCTGAAGATCGAGGGGTTAGCAACCTCGCTTCAAACAGGAGTATCGCATGACCGAGGAATGTATCACCCCACTTCGCCGGCGCACGATCGAGGACATGAGCGTCCGCCATTTCGCGTCGAAGACCCAGCACGACTACATCCGCACGGTTATGAAACTGACAAGATTCCTCGGCCGATCGCCGGACACGGCGACCAATGAGGATCTCCGTCGTTTTCAGTTGCACTTGACCGAGAACCGCGCGGGCGCGCCGATTATCAACTCCACCGTCTCGGCGTTGCGGTTCTTTTTCACCGTGACGCTCGGTCGGGCCGACGCGGCTCGGCATCTGACGTTTGTCCACGAGCCGTCCTGAGCCCAGAGGAGGTCGCCCGCCTTTTGGAGGCGGCGCCCGGCGTCAAGTACAAGGCCGCGCTCAGCGTCGCCTATGGCGCCGGCCTGCGCGTCTCCGAGGTCGTCGCGCTAAAAGTCTCGGATATCGACAGCCAGCGCATGATGCTGCGGTCGAGCAGGGCAAGGGCGGCAAGGATCGTCACGCGATGCTCTCGCCACAGTTGCTGGAACTTTTGCGCGACTGGTGGCGCGTCGCGCGGCCACAAGTCTGGCTGTTTCCCGGGCTTGACCCGATCAACCCGATGTCGGCGCGTCAGCTCAATCGCGCCTGCCACGCGGCGGCCCAGATGGCCGAGATCGCCAAGCGCGTCTCCCCGCATACCCTGCGGCACAGCTTTGCAACGCACCTGCTTGAGCAGAACATCGATATCCGTGTGATCCAGGTTCTTTTGGGGCACGCGAAGCTCGATACGACCGCGCTCAACACGCGCGTCGCCACCAACACCATCAGGGACGTCATGAGCCCGCTGGATCGCCTGACCGGCGTGGCGCAAGGCCAACGCCGGCCACGTGAGCCTCGGCCAGTTGAAGGTAATGGCGGCGATCGAGAGCTGCCGCACGGCGGCCCTCGGCGGGCATAGAAGCCGATAAATCCTACATGGACGAGGGCGTTCTAGAGCTGGCGCGCAAAGCCCAAACGCTGTTCGACCGTCAGGAACCGCGCGAAAAGCGCCGCCTGCTCGATTTCTTACTATCGAACTGCACTTGGGAGGACGGTGAATTGGTCGCCACCTTCAAACAACCCTTTGATTTGTTGGCTGAAACGGTCGTAGTTGAGAGACAGAAAAAGGCGATCAGAATGGATTTCGGCCGCCTTTCTGAAAACTGGCTCCCTGAGCAGGACTCGAACCTGCGACCGATCGATTAACAGTCGATTGCTCTACCAGCTGAGCTATCAGGGAATCGCGTACCTTCGCGCCGCGCATATAACAAGCCCGCGCCGCCTTTGCAAAGCGGGCAGCGTCCTAATTTGCCAGGCCTTCTCCTGAGCGCCTTCTCTGATTGGAATCGTTGAAAGCAAGCCATCCTGTTGAACCTTACTTGTGTTTCGTCTCGTCCGCGCGGGCCACTCGCTGCCCTTCGCGGCCGGCAGTTGGGGGTTCGCGCGGATAAAACGGTGCATCGCATCGGCGCTTTTGCTAGGCTCGGGACATGCTTAAGCGCGCTGCACCCACATCC
The DNA here is from genome assembly GCA_049579405.1 of Methylocella sp. Taxonomy (GTDB): domain Bacteria; phylum Pseudomonadota; class Alphaproteobacteria; order Rhizobiales; family Beijerinckiaceae; genus Methylocapsa. Next base: position 1,208 of record JBAUNU010000136.1, on the reverse strand, counting down.
GCGCCGCCGCCGGAGCCTTTGGTCCCGGAGCGCGGCCACCCCCCTGACGGCGCCAGGCCAAATTTGTCGCCGGTGATGGCTCAATACAGCGCGATCAAGGCGCAAAATCCCGGTTCTCTCCTGTTCTACAGGATGGGCGATTTCTACGAATTGTTTTTCGAGGACGCCGGTACCGCCGCCAAGGCGCTCGGCATCGTTCTGACCAAGCGCGGCAAGCACGACGGGCGCGACATCCCCATGTGCGGCGTGCCTGTCGAGCGCGCCGAGGATTATCTGAACCGGCTGATCGGCCAGGGCCACCGCGTCGCCGTCTGCGAGCAGGTCGAGGACCCCGCCGAGGCAAGAAAACGCGGCGCCAAGTCCGTGGTCCGGCGTGAGGTGGTGCGTCTGGTGACGCCCGGCACGATTACCGAGGAGCTTTTGCTCGACCCCGTCCGCGCCAACACTCTGCTCGCGATCGCGCGCGGGAGGGAGCCGGACGTAGCCTTCGGGCTCGCGAGCGTCGATATCTCGACCGGTGCGTTCGTCGTCGCCGAGGCCTCCGAGGCCGCTCTCGAAGCCGAGATTGCGCGGCTCGATCCGGCCGAAATCGTCGCTCCCGAAGCACTTTGCACGCTGCCTTGCCTCATGAGACTCGCGCGTGAGACGAAGCTTCCCGTGACCCCGCTTGGCCGCGAAGCGGGAGCGGGATCAAGCGCCGAGCGCCGCATCAAGGACTATTTTGGGCTCGCGACTCTGGATGGATTGGGCAGCCTTTCCAGCGCCGAAATCGCCGCTGCCGCCGCCGCGATTTTCTACATCGAGCGCACCCAATTCTCGGCCCGCCCGACGTTGAGCCTGCCAACGCGGCTCGCGCCCGGCGCGCGCATGGAAATCGATGCCGCGACGAGAGCCAATCTCGAACTCACCCGCACCTTGGCTGGCACCCGGGACGGTTCCTTGCTGGCGACCATCGACAGAACGGTCACCACGCCGGGCAGCCGCCTGCTCGCCGAGCGCCTGGCGGCGCCTTTGACCGCTCCCAAGGAGATCGAATGCCGCCTGGATGCCATTGCGTTTTTTGCCGGTGAACCAGGCTTGCGCACCGAGGTGCGGGCCTGCCTCAAGGCCGCGCCGGACATGAGCCGCGCGCTAACGCGCCTCGCGCTTAATCGAAGCGGCCCGCGCGATCTCGCGGCCCTGTGCGTGGGGATCGAGGCCGCCAATGC
>JBAUNU010000135.1:0-3651 GCA_049579405.1 Methylocella sp. | reverse complement strand
GAGCGCGCCACGCCCCCAGGAGTCCGCCTATTTGACCTGCCCAAGGTAGGTTTGTCTCGCCTTCCGGAAGTATTGGGCGGCACGGGTCGCCGGGGCGAGCCGGTGGCCGCGATGCCGATTTCGCGCTTGTCTGCGCGGTCCCAGGTCATAGTTTCCCGCCGGGGCGATGCCGGTCAGAAACCACCGGTCAGAAACCAATGCCAATGTTGGTTGCCAGCGCGCCAGCCAAGGATGGCGTTGTATCCGGCGCGAGGGCGCCGATGACGCCGGCGCGGCCGGACCGTCGGCAGAGATTCGACGTTCTGCTCCGATCGGAACAGAGACTGACGAGAAGGATAATGGGAAATTAGCCGATGGCCGTGCACCCTCATGCGATGCGACAGGCGAGACGGCTTCTTACCTATATCGTCGAGGAAAATGGCACCCCCTGTGAAGTGGAATTTGCATCTGGCGAGATTCTTCGATGCGGAGAGGGAAATCCTAGAATTTTTGTGAAATTTCATACTGATAGAGTATTGCTCGGCAATGTAAGTGATTTTTCTTTTGGCAAGGCCTACCTGAAGGGCGAATGGGATGTCGAGGGGGATACGTTAAACGCTCTGGATCTTCGGCACCATCTCCAAGGAAAAGGCGATTTCTATACAAAACTGAAGTTTATTAACGAGCTTTTCCTTAAGTCTGCGACATGGGTGAATAAGCGTGCCGTTGCCGCCCACTATAGTTTTGGTAATGATTTCTACTTGACGTTTATAGACAGCAAGTATCGGTTCTATTCCCACGGTATATTTCATTCCGATGACGATACGCTGGAGCAAGCATCGGAACACAAGCTGGAGAGCATGTACGGCGCCTTGCAATTAAAGCCTGGAATGCGACTTTTGGATATTGGCGCAGGCTGGGGCGGGGTGCACCAATATTGCGGGCCTCGCGGCATCCATGTTACTGCTCTCACATTGACTGAAGATTCCTACAACTACACCGATAGCCTAATTAAGCGCATGGAGCTCACGAATTGTTCCATAATTCTCGAGGATTTTCTCAATCATCACCCGAAAGAGCCCTACGACGCTGTGGTTATCTATGGGGTTATCGAGCATATTCCCTATTATCGAAAGTTCTGCGAACGGATGTGGGCTTGTCTTAAGCCGGGAGGACGCGTCTATCTGGATGCCGCTGCGGCTCTTGAAAAATACGACGTGAATGATTTCGCCCGCAACTACATCTGGCGGGGCACTCATACCTTTCTCTGCCTACAGGACATAGTCCAGGAGCTTCTATACCATGGCATGGAAATCGTGGAGTTAAAGCGAGAGACCCGCGATTACGAGCTGACAATGAGACATTGGGCATTGCGCTTCGATAATAACCGTAAGAAAATCATCGAACAATGGGGGAAGGAAATCTACCGCGCCTTCCGGATGTACCTCTGGGTTGGCTGCAACTGCCTTCGCGCAAATACCCTGCAAGCTTATCACCTCGTGGCACAGAAGCATGTCTTACCGGGACCCCGCCCGGGGTTCGCGCGACGAACCTATCATTTCATTCGCAGTCTTGTTTAGTAGTCTCCTCTAAACTTGGGATCGGATTTGTCGGAAGTCCAGGGATCATTGAACCGCGCCGGCCCAAACTTGTTGGACTTCGGGGCCATGCTTAAGGGGATGCAATTGATCGGCTTTTAAGCTCGCGTCCGTCACTTGCGGAAGCTGGCGAAAGCACGCCAATGGGTATACGTCATGGCGGTGTTTTTTGTGGCATAGCCGATGCAGCCATGGGCATCGCTTATGCTACCACACTCGATGAAGGGGAGACTCTCGCAACGCTGGAATTGAAGATCAATTTTCTCAGGACTATTTGGCAAGCGAAGCTGCGGACACGGGCGATGAGCATAGTCACCTGCGGAGCTTTCGGAAGCGAGCATCGTCGCCGAGGCCATGGCCGGTGGTTTTGCCGGCTCGCCCATGACCGGGTTCCGGCGACCGTGCTAGGCCATGCCGTGGCCGGTCTAAATCTCTTGGCGCCGGCGCGTCGGGGTCCGGCAGCAAGGGAGCAATGGTAACATTGCTGGCATCTTGGCGGATTTCCTTGACGACGCCGGGAAACTAAAGGCTACTCGCCCTCGTTTATTCTTAGGAGTCGGCGATCTCTGAGCGAGCCGACCGAAGGAGGAAACACGATATGTCGCTGAGAATCAATTCCGAAGCGCCCGACTTTACCGCCGAAACCACACAAGGCACGATAAACTTCCATCAATGGATTGGTGATGGATGGGCTATTCTTTTTTCGCATCCAAAGGATTTCACGCCGGTGTGCACCACGGAGCTCGGCTACATGGCCCGGCTGAAGCCGGAGTTCGACAAACGCGGCTGCAAGATCATCGGGCTGAGCGTCGATCCGGTGGCGCAGCACGGCCGCTGGTCGAAGGACATCGAGGAGACCCAGGGTTATGCGGTGAATTATCCGATGATCGGCGATCCCGAGCTGAAGGTGGCAAAGCTTTACGACATGCTGCCCGCGGAAGCCGGAAACACGTCCGAGGGCCGGACACCGGCCGACAACGCGACGGTGCGCTCGGTTTTCATCATCGGACCAGACAAGAAGATCAAGGCAATGCTGGTCTACCCGATGAGCAGCGGGCGCAACTTCGACGAGGTGCTGCGCCTCCTCGACTCCTGCCAGCTCGTCGCGAAGCATCCGGTCGCCACCCCGGTGAACTGGAAGCAAGGCGAGGACGTGATCATCGTCACCTCGGTAACTGACGATCAGGCAAAGCAGCGTTTCCCAAAAGGGTTCCGCGCCTTAAAATCGTATCTCCGCTTTACCCCGCAGCCTTGAAGACATCGCTTGGAGATCGAAGCCAACTTGGACATCAAAAGGGTTTTTTCCGCTTTCGGGCAAGCTGTAACGGTTGCGCCGCATACCGCCAGCAGGTAATCGCAGAGCGCGCGGATCGCAGGCTAGAACACGTCCCGATCAGGACATGTTGTTATGCCGGATCTAGCTACCTATCTGGAGCAAGGTAAATGGCGCAACCCGCCGCGAAACATACTGAAACCCCTGACAGCGCTCAGCTGCCGGGACGCGGCCGCATTTTTGATTCGATCACCGATACGATCGGCGATACGCCGCTTGTGCGTCTAAACAAGATCGCCAAGGAAAAGGGCGTCAAGGCCAACCTTCTCGCCAAGCTCGAATTCTTCAATCCGATCGCCAGCGTGAAGGACCGCATCGGCGTCCACATGATCTCGGTCATGGAAGCTTCCGGCAAGATCACCCCGGGCAAGACCACCCTCATCGAGCCGACCTCCGGCAACACCGGCATCGCGCTTGCCTTTGTCGCGGCGGCGCGCGGCTACAAACTCATCCTGGTCATGCCGGAGTCGATGTCGCTCGAACGCCGCAAGATGCTTGCTCTGCTCGGTGCCGAACTTGTCTTAACCCCTTCGGCGCAAGGCATGAAGGGCGCCATCACCAAGGCGCAGGAACTCGCCGCCGCGACGCCCGGCGCGGTAATCCCGAAACAGTTCGAAAACCCGGCGAATGTGGAAATCCACCGGCTTACGACAGCCGAGGAAATCTGGAACGACACCAAAGGTGAAGTCGATGTTTTTGTCTCCGCGGTCGGCACGGGCGGGACAATCACGGGAGTTGCGC
>JBAUNU010000134.1:0-2308 GCA_049579405.1 Methylocella sp. | reverse complement strand
CCGCCGGCTTCTATTCTTTTCTCCCGACCGATTACCGCGGCGTTGCGGAATTGGGCCTCATTGCCGGAACCGGCATGTTCATCGCGTTTTTCGCCGCGATCACGGTCTTGCCGGCCTTGCTTACTCTTTTGCGCCCGCCGCCGGAACAGGAGCCGGTCGGCTATCAATTTTTGGCTCCCGCCGATCGTTTCATGACCAAGCACCGGTATGCGATCGTCATCGGGACATTGTTCGTGGCCCTTGCCGGGACCCCTTTGCTGCGCCATCTCCGATTCGATTTCAATCCAATCGATTTGCGCAGCCCGAAAGTCGAATCCGTTGCAACCTTGTTGGATTTGATGAAGGATCCGAACACCGACACCAATACGATCGACGTCCTCGCTCCTTCTCTCGCCGATGCGCCGCCGCTCGTGGCGCGTTTGCAACAATTGCCAGAGGTCGCGCGGGTGACGAGCCTCGAGAGTTTCATTCCCCCAGATCAAGACGAAAAGCTCGCGATCATAGCGCCGCTTGCCAAGTCCTTGGCGCCCTTGCTCGATCCCGCGCGCGAGAAGGAGCCTCCCACCGACGCGGAAGACGTGGAGGCCATGGAGCGCGCCGCCGCTGCCTTCGCAGCGACGGAAAGCGGTGTGGCCGGCAAGGGCGCCGACGACGCTCGCCGCCTGGCCGGCCTCCTTCACAAAATGGCCGAGGCGCCGCCGCAGAAACGCGCCGCGGCGCGCGAGGCCTTGATTCCGAGCCTGGATACGATGCTCGATTTGCTGCGGGCTTCGCTCGCCGCCCAGAAAGTGACCGTCGCTTCCATTCCTCCCGATTTGGCGAGCTACTGGGTAAGCGCCGACGGCCGCGCCCGCATCGAGGTTGCCCCCGCGGGCAATTCGAACGATAACGACACTCTCCTCCGGTTTGCCATGGCGGTGCGCAGCGTCGACCCCAACGCCATGGGGGAGCCCATCGCCGTTCAAGAATCCGGCAAGACGGTTGTTCGGGCGTTCATCGAGGCGGGACTTTGGGCGTTGATCTCAATCAGCGTGCTTCTCTTCATTGTGTTGCGGCGGGTAACCGACGTGCTGCTGACTCTGGTTCCCTTGCTGCTTGCCGGCGCCGTCACGCTCGAAATCACCGTCCTGATCGGCCTGCCGCTGAATTTTGCGAACATCATCGCGCTGCCGCTCCTGCTCGGTCTCGGGGTCGCCTTCAAGATTTATTTCGTCATGGCCTGGCGGGCGGGGACCACGAATCTTTTACAATCGAGCCTTACGCGCGCCGTCTTTTTCAGCGCGATGACCACCGCGACCGCGTTCGGCAGTCTTTGGCTCTCCAAGCATCCGGGCACCTCCAACATGGGCAAGCTGCTTGCCTTGTCGCTTGTCTGCACATTGGCGGCGGCGGTTTTGTTCCAGCCGGCGCTGATGGGGCCGCCAAGGAAGGTCAATTTGTCGGGCGAGGACGCCTGAACGGGCCGAAGCAACTCGGCCGAAGGCGGCAGGGTCACGCCCACCATTTCTCCGGCGGCACGATCCTTGGCGCCGATTGCTCGATGACGTGCGCCACCGAGAATAAGGTCTCTTCGTCAAACGAGCGGCCGATCACTTGCAACCCCAAGGGCAAGCCATCAGTGGAAATTCCGGCCGGAACCGCGATGCCCGGCAGTCCTGCCATGTTCACGGTCACCGTGAAAATATCGTTGAGATACATTTCAACCGGATCGGCCGAGCCTTTTTCGCCGAGGCCGAAGGCGGCGGACGGCGTCGCCGGGGTCAGGATCGCATCGATCCCGCTTGCAAAGGCAGCCTCGAAATCGCGCTTGATGAGGGTTCTGATCTTTTGCGCCCTGACATAATAGGCGTCGTAATAGCCAGCCGAAAGCACATAGGTGCCGATCATGATCCGTCTTCGGACCTCCTTGCCAAAGCCCGCCGCCCGCGTTCTTTCATACATGTCGGCGATGTCTTTCCCGGGCACGCGAAGCCCGTAGCGCACGCCATCGTAGCGGGCAAGATTCGACGAGGCCTCGGCTGGCGCCACGATATAATAGGCAGGCAAGGCATAGCGCGTGTGCGGCAGCGAGATTTCGGTGATTGCCGCGCCGGCCGCCTTCATCCATTCGACGCCTTGCGCCCACAGCGCTTCGATTTCGGCCGGCAGGCCATCGCGGCGGTATTCTTCCGGAATTCCGATTTTTAGGCCCTTGACGCTACGCCCCACCGCAGCCTCGAAATCCGGCACCGGTACATCGACGGAGGTCGTGTCCTTCGAGTCATGGCCCGCCATCGAGCGCAGCAGGATCGCGGCGTCGCGCACCGTG
>JBAUNU010000133.1:0-6074 GCA_049579405.1 Methylocella sp. | reverse complement strand
ATGAAGTTGATCGTATTGGCGATGAGGCGCGTGCATTGGCCCGTTTTCGTCCCCGAGCCGACCGTGTAGACCACTTGCGAACTCGGCGCGTAGATCGTGCCGACGAGGTTAACATTCGTGCCGCCGGTAAAAGTTAGGACGGAGATCAACGAATTGGGGTCGACAAAAAGGACCAAACCGGCCAGCGGACCCGATGACGGCGCGGTCAAATTGATGACACCGCCGAGCTGCAGCGACAGGTTGACCAATCCAGTCTGCGCGATCGTGACCCCTGTGCCAGTCAAGGACCCGCCGACGGCAACATTAAGGCCCACCCCGAGGGTCCCGCCATCCATAATGTAGGTGCCGGGATTAAGCGTGACGTTTGCGCCTACGCCTACGCTTATGCCGCCGCAATAGCGGCCTGGAGACAAGGTAACCGTGCCGCCTATTTTGAGGAAAGAAGCGCTATTCGGGTCACAGGTCAAACCAGAAAATGCGGGAAAGGGTGTGCCTGCATAAGGGTCGGGCGTCGCGGGGGCGCTGGTTTGAATCCCCTGCGTGGTGGTGATCGTCCCAAGGAGGTCGATATAGCCCCCGACCACAACGACCTTTTGCGCCGTCATATTGGCCAAGGCGGCCACGGTCAGCGCCAACGGAGACGGCGAGTTGTCGGCGACATTGCATTGATCGGCCAAAACGTTAGAAAGGGCTGCGTCGACGATGCCGGGCAGAACTGGGACTCCCAGAAATCCGTTCAGAGCAAGAACGCAAACGACGCCGGGCGTCTTGCCGGCGACCGCGCGCGCTTCGATGACCACCGGCGACTTGAGAAAAAGGGACGAGAACAACAGTTTTTGGGGTTGTGTGATGATGACTTCGATGTCCCCCGCGATCCCCGTATTAGGACCAGATTTAGGCGGATTATTCACGGTAACCACCGTGCCGCTTGAGCCGTTGACAAAGCCGTCGGATGCCGCCGTCGCGTCGGCTTGGAGCGCCCAATTGGTATTGCCAGCAATGACCCCGACAGCGGCGCTGATCGCGGCGGAATCGGCCGCGCCCTGCATCTTTTCCTGGGTCGCGTACCAGAGGCCGGTTTCGCTACCGAGAGCGAGGGCGCCAATGAACATCGGCGCCATGAGTCCAAACATCACCGCGTAGGCACCAGACCGATCGCGCATGAAGCGGGCGGCGAGGCCAAACGGAAAGCCGCGCGGCGATGATGGTAAACAACGGCAATTTTTATGAAAGAATGAGAACATGGTCGTTCCTCTAAAAAATGTATCTCATCCTATTCTGGCCACGTCTTTATAATACGTCGGTATATGGAATATGGTAATTATTAATTTATATAATACTTACAGTTTGATAGAATGCTGAGGTATTCCCTTTCCTTTTTCGTTATTGCGCGCACGCCCGCCGGCGGTTCCGGGAGGGGAGGCCGGGCAAAGTTTTGGCCAATCCCCTATCCACTCGCCGATTCGTTGCGGTCCTGGTAAAAAAAGAGCAAAAGCTCTACTGTCTGGCGGCGGTATTCGATTCGCGCCGCCGGCGTGGCGCAACCGTCGTTTCCCTTGGGTTTAGGAGCTAGTCATGGCCGACATCAACGCAACCGTTTCCAACATCCTCGAAAAAATTGCCCAGATCCTCGAAAAACCCTACCGCGCGCTGGCGCTGGGCGCCGGTCTGACGTTCCTGCTCCTCCTTCTCTATCACGTCACGAGCCTGGGAGGGGGCTATTTCGGAGCGTTCTTCACCTTCCTGCATGTCGTCTCGGGCATCACGTGGATCGGTCTTCTCTATTATTTCAACCTAATGCTAATCCCCATCATGCCGATGATTCCGCCGGAGATGAAACCCGCGATCGGCCAATATATCGCGCCGGAGACCCTATTTTGGTTCCGGTGGTCGGCCCTCGCCACCGTGGTGACCGGCCTCATCGTGTTTTTCACCAGCACCGCGGTCCACAATCTAACCCTTGTCACCGGTGGCATCCTCGGCCTCGTCATGGCCTTCAATGTTTGGTTCGTCGTCTGGCCGAATCAGCAGAAAGTGCTTGGCCTCGTTCCCGCCGACGACGATGCCAAGGCGCAGGCCGCGCGGCTCTCGATGCTGACTTCGCGCGCCAATTTCGTCCTGTCGCTGCCGATGCTTTATTGCATGGTGACGGCACGGCTTGTCGGGTGATATTCGATTTGATCCGCAATCGCGGCTGCGTGGCGCTTGTCTCTGGCAAGCGCGACGCGGCCTATTCCACCGTGACGCTTTTGGCGAGATTACGCGGCTGGTCGGCGTCCTTCCCCATCACGACGGCGGTATGATAGGCGAGCAATTGGATGGGGACCGCATAGACCATCGCCGCGAACTCTGGCGCGACATCCTGCATGACGATGGTGGCGGCTGCCTCGCTGGCAAAATCGCGGGCGAGACGGGCATCGCCAATTAGGATCAGTCTTCCGCCGCGGGCGGCCACTTCCTGCATGTTGGAGAGCGTTTTTTCGAGCACGGAGTCATTAGGAGCGATGACGATCACCGGCATGTCCTGGTCGACCAGCGCGATCGGCCCATGTTTCAGCTCTCCCGCCGCATAGCCTTCGGCATGAATATAGGAAATTTCCTTGAGTTTCAGCGCCCCTTCGAGGGCCAACGGATAGGACGTGCCGCGGCCGAGATAAAGCACGTCGCGGACCTTGGCGATTTCCCGCGCCAGCATCTCGACGGCGCTTTCGCATTTGAGCGCTTGCGCGATGAGCCCCGGGATCGCCATGAGTTCGGCAACGAGCCGCGCCTCCGCCTTCTCGTCGATGGTGTTGCGCGCCCTGCCGAAAGCCACCGCGAGGCAGGCAAGCACGGCGAGCTGACAGGTGAAAGCTTTCGTTGACGCAACGCCGATTTCGGGGCCGGCGAGGGTCGGAGCGACGATGTCGCTCGCGCGCGCCATCGTCGAGGTTGCTTCATTGACCACCGCCACGATCTTCTGTCCCTTCGCCTTGGCCGCGCGAAGACACGCCAAGGTATCGGCCGTCTCCCCCGATTGCGAGACAAGGATGGTCAAACCTCCTGGCTCCAGCGGCGGGTCGCGATAGCGACGCTCGGAGGCGATTTCGACATCGACGGGAAGCCGCGCAAACCGCTCGAACCAATATTTGGCGGTAAGTCCCGCGATAAAGGCGGTGCCGCAGCCGCAGATCGTCAGGCGCTGGAGAGCAACGATATCGACGGGCGGCGCGAAGGGCAGCGCGGCGCGGCCGGCCGGCAAGTCGAGATAATGCCCAAGCGCGCGGGCGGCGACCTCCGGTTGCTCGTGGATTTCCTTCGCCATGAAATGGCGATAATTGCCCTTGTCGATCAGCGAGGCCGAGGCTGCCGTCTTGATCTTTCGCCGCTCCGCCAGCTTGCCTCCGGCGTCGTAAAAGCGCGCCGACGTGCGCGTCAGGACGACGGAGTCGCCATCCTCCAGATAGGCGATCGTGCCGGTGAAAGGGACCAGGGCAAGCGCATCGGAGCCAAGCAACATTTCGCCGGCATGCTCGCCTTCGCCAAATCCCACCGCAAGCGGCGCGCCGCTGCTGGCGCCTATCAAAAGATCCTCCTCGCCGTCGAAGATCAGGGCGAGCGCGAACGCACCCCTCAGGCGCGCCAGGCTCGAAGCCACGGCCTCGACCGGTGCCAAGCCACCGCGCATGGTTTCGCTCACGAGATGGGCGATGACCTCGGAATCGGTCTCGGTCGAAAATTCATGGCCCTTGGCTTGCAGTTCGCCGCGCAACTCCCGGAAATTCTCGATAATGCCATTATGCACGACGCCGACATTCGCGCTGACATGCGGATGCGCGTTATTTTCGGTTGGCCTTCCATGCGTCGCCCAGCGGGTATGGCCGATGCCTATCCTGCCCGTAAGGGGTTCGGCGGCGAGATGAAGCTCCAGATTTTTGAGCTTGCCGCTCGCCCGCCTCCGGGTCAGCCGGCCCGCTTCCAAAGTCGCGATCCCAGCGGAATCATAGCCGCGATATTCGAGGCGCTTCAGCGCAGCGAGAATGGAGCCGGCGACTGGAGCCCGGCCTAGCATCGCAACGATTCCGCACATTAAAATTCATCCTTCGTGTTGCGGTTGGGCATTCGCCGCCATTGGCTCACCCCGGATCGACATGGGACCCCATGGATTAAAGAGCCGCTGGCGGGCTTGCGAATCTTCGGCTGCCTTGGCATGACAGGACCGTCATTTCCGGTTCTTGTCCCGGAACGCCCTTGCCCAGCCGGGTTTTTCTATCTGGGCAGCGCGGGCCAGCGCCAGCGCATCGGGCGCGACGTCTTGGGTGATCACGGACCCCGAACCGACATAGGCGCGATCACCGATCTTGACCGGCGCCACCAAGGCGCTATTCGAGCCGATGAACGCATGCGCGCCAACCTCGGTGTGATATTTGGCGAAGCCGTCGTAATTGCACGTAATCGTTCCTGCGCCGACATTCGTCCTGGCGCCGATGCTCGCATCTCCGATGTAGCTCAAATGGTTAATCTTGGCGCCGGCGCCGACATCCGAGGCCTTCACCTCGACGAAATTGCCGATGTGCACGTCTTGCGCGAGGCAGGTGCCGGGGCGCAGCCTAGCAAACGGGCCGACCGACACATTCCGGCCGATCGTCGCCCCCTCCAAATAGGAAAACGAGCGGATGACACTGCCTTCGCCGACGTTGACGCCCGGGCCGAAAACCACGTGCGGCTCGACGACGGCGTCGCGGCCAAGCCGCGTGTCGAACGCCAAGGTCACGCTCGAAGGATCGATCAAGGTCGCGCCTTCCCGCATCGCCCTCGCGCGAAGCCGCGCTTGCAAAGCGGCCTCGGCGGCGGCCAGCTGCGACCGGTCGTTGACCCCCAGAACCTCGGCCTCGGCGGCAATCACGGCAGCGACCTCAAAACCGTGCGATCTGGCGACGGCGACAATGTCGGTCAGGTAATATTCCTTCTGGCTGTTGGCATTGCCGATGGCATCGAGAAGCGCCAAGGCGCGGCGCCCATCGAGCGCCATCAGACCGGCGTTGCAAAGTTTGATTTCCCGCTCCGCCGCGCTCGCGTCGCGGTCCTCGCGAATGGCTTTGAGGGCGCCGTCCTCCAGAATGAACCGCCCATAGCCCCCGGGCTGTTCTGTCTCGAACCCCAAGGCGGCGATTGCGTTCTGCTCTCCCGCAAGCGCCTTGCGCATGGCGGCGTAGGTCTCCGGGCGAACCAGAGGCGTGTCCGCGAAGACGACGAGTAGATCGTCATAGCCCCCGGCGATCGCCTCGCGCGCGGCAAGCACCGCATGCGCGGTTCCAAGCCTCTCCTTCTGGATCGCGATTCCGGCATCGCGCACGATCGTCCTGGCCTCCGCCATGACCGCTTCGTGGTTTGGACCCGCCACGACGACGATCCGCTCGGCGCCAACTTCAACAAGCGCGCCTAAAACATGGGCGAGCATGGAGCGGCCGGCCAGCTCATGCAACACCTTGGGCCGCGCCGAGCGCATCCGCGAGCTCTCGCCGGCGGCGAGAACGATGGCCAGACATGTGCGGCCTCGAAAATGTAAGGGGACCATGAAACGTATCTCTCCACGCCTTCGCCGATGTGGCGGAAGGCAGCCGCTTATAATCTAACCGCAAAACTTGTATATTGACAGATATCAATATACATAGTGCGATATGAACATCGAGAATACACGTACTGTTGCAGGAGATTAGAACGAATGTACCGTTGCAGGACACTTGCGGGATTGAGGCGAGGCGCCTGAGAGTCACGGCGTTGCGCGCGATTTTTTTTCAAATCCTTGGCCACTCTTGGAGCATTTGTCTGCGGGCGGGCCCTTCATTCAGACCGGGCCGATGACCCACGTCTATCTCGGACCGGTACGTAGGGCTCCAGGCGTAAAAACACCCAAAAGGGAACTTACGTTCGCCCGGTTATCGTCTATAGAGATAAAACGAAAGCGTTTTCTAAAACTGCGGCGCGATCAGGCGCCGGCCAAGCCGGATTCATGGTCGAGCGCCGGGAGGTTTTAAAGTTCGTCCTTGGCGGGATGGCAGGCGGGATCGCCGCCCGCGCCGGCGTCGCCGCGT
>JBAUNU010000132.1:0-1792 GCA_049579405.1 Methylocella sp. | reverse complement strand
GAAATCAGAAGCTCCGCGCCGGTGATCGCCGTGGCGTCGCTGGACAGAAGAAACAAAATGGCCTTGGCGATCTCCTCCGGCTTCACCCAGCGTGAAAAATCAGCTTTTGGCATGTCCGCGCGATTGCGTGGCGTATCGATGATCGTCGGCAGCACCGCGTTGACGCGCACGCCGGCGTTCTTTTCTTCTTCGGCGAGGCTTTCGGTCAACCGCAGCACGCCGGCCTTGGAGGCGGCATACGCGCCCATTCCCGCGCCGGCCTTTTTTGCGGGAGCCGACGCCACATTGACGATCGCGCCTTGCGATGCGCGCAGATACGGCAGCGCAGCCTTGGTTGCCGTGGCAGCGGTCAAAAGATTCATCCGGAAGAGCTCAGTCCATCCGGCGAGATCGCCATCGCCGAGCGTCTGCCAGCGGAAGCCGCCCGCGACATTGGCGAGGCCGTCGATCCTGCCGAAGCGCGTGGCGACCGTATCGAAGGCCTGCTTGGCGGCAGCAAAATCCGTCAAATCCACTCCGCCAAGCACCAGAAGCCGGTCCCGCGCGGATGTTACCGCTTGTTCCCGGCCCGGGAGGGCCACATAGGCTCCGGCCGCCAGCGCTGCCTCCGCCACCGCGTGCCCAAGCATGCCAAAACCGCCGGTGACAACCAAAACCTTGTCCCGCATGATGCTCTTCCTCCTCGGGAAGCGGCTTGCCGCTAGGCCGCGCCTTGGCGCAAACGTCCGCCGCTCCTAGCGTATTCCTGTGTGCCTCGTGCGAAAACCTTATCGCCTGGTTCGATCGCCGCGATCGGAATGCCGGGCGAGTTCGAGATTTTGGCATAGAGGGGACCGAAATCGGTCCCCGTCGTAACATCGAGCAAATATTTGAGCGAGGGAATGACGAAATAGACCTGCTGAAAATCGTCGATGCGATAGAGCGTGCGCATCACCCGCTCCAGATCGAAGCCCAGGCGGTTCGGCGAATCGGAGGCAAGCGCGAAAATCGTTTCCGTTTTTGACGACACAATGCCCGCGCCATAGATCCGCAAGCCCTTAGGCGTTTCCAAGAGCCCGAACTCGACCGTGTACCAATAGAGCCTCGCGAGATTAGCGAGGCTCCCAAGCGACAGGGCGCGACGCCCGCCCTTCCCATACGCCTGCATGTAATCGGCGAAGTCCGAGTCGGTCAGCATGGGCACATGACCGAAGACATCATGAAAAATGTCCGGCAGTTCCAAATAGTCGAGCTCGCCGGCGCCGCGGATGAAATTGCCCGCCGGAAACCTCCGGTTGGCGAGGTGGTCGAAGAACACCGCATCGGGCACGAGGCCGGGCACTGCCACGACTTGCCACCCCGTGAGCGCCGAAAGCTTTTCGTTCAATTGCCGGAAATCGGGTATGCCTTGGCCGTGCAGATCGAGCGCGTCGAGCCCGTGCAGAAATGCGTCGCAGGCGCGCCCGGGCAATATCTCGGCCTGGCGCTCATAGAGCGTCACCCATGTCTGGTGCTCAGCCTCGCTGTAGCGCTCGAACCCCTGCGGAATCGTCCAGTCAGGGTTTGCGCCTGACGGAAGGTCCGGTTTCGCAAGAACTCCCATGGCCCATAGTCCTTTTGCTGGCACCTTTAAAATATGGCGGCAAAGGCCGATTGCCAGTCCGAGCAAGGGGGCGCACAATTCACGCAGACTGTGTGGAAAGTCTGCCTGATGGGATTCCGTTGGCGCCGGCATCCGATTAGAATTAGGCATGACGCACATTCCTGGGCCCGATCGTTCGCAACTTTTGCTTTTGCCGGAGGCGATCGATGA
>JBAUNU010000131.1:0-2690 GCA_049579405.1 Methylocella sp. | reverse complement strand
GGCCGAACCAGCTGCCATCCTTCTCCTGGGCCCGAAGGAGAGTTTCGACGCCGCGCGCGACCGCTGGATTGCCCGCCGGAGTCTCGCCGAGCTGTCCCAACAGGGAAAGACAGCGCGCCGTCACATCCGCGGTCGACGGATCGAGCAACGCGCCGTGATCGGCGAAAGGGATGTAATTCAAATACTCCCGGTCATTGCCGGAATCGAAGGCGCCCCAGCCGCCATCGGCGCTTTGCAGGCCTTCGATCCATTCGCGCGCGCGCGCGACCGCGTCCTTGTCCTCCGGTCCCTGGCGCGCCGCGCGGTCCATCGCCATCGCCACGACCGCGGTATCGTCGACGTCGGGATAATAGGCGTTGGCATATTGAAACGCCCATCCGCCTGGCCGGACATGGGGTTGTTGCGCGGCCCAATCGCCCGCGACACCGGTGACTTGCCGGGGTTCGAGCCAGGAAAGCGCGGCGCGAACACGTGGCGCCGTACCTTCCCCGCCGGCTTCCATCAGCGCGTGGCAGGCAAGCGCGGTGTCCCACACCGGCGAGACACAAGGCTGGCAATACGCCTCGTCTTCGCCGACGACAAGCAGCTTGTCGATCGCATTCAGGACCTGGACCATCCTCGGGTCTTGCCGCTGGTAGCCCAGCGCATCGAACATCAACGCCGAATAGGTCATCGCGGGGAAGATCGCGCCGAGCCCATCCTCGCCGTTCAATCGCTCCTCGACGAAGGCGACCGCCTTGCTTATCGCGCCCCGGCGCAAGGTCTTGGGAAAATACGGCTCCGACCAGCGCAAAAGCTTGTCCACTCCGGCAAAAAGCGCGGTCCAGGGAAATTTCTGATGGGGCGCGCCGGGCCAATGGCGAACCTCGTCCGGCGGCTCGACGAGGAGTTCCCCGATCGTGACATTGCGCGGATTCCTCGCCCGCGGCTTCAAGGCGATCACAACCATGAGCGGAGTGAGAACCGTGCGGCTCCAATATGAGATCTTCGTCACGTGGAAAGGAAACCAGCGCGGCAAAAGCATGATCTCGACCGGCATGACCGGCACGCCGCGCCACGGCAGCGCGCCAAACAGCGCGAGAAGCGCGCGCGTGAAAACATTTGTGTTCGCCGCTCCGCCCTGCGCGAGGATCGCCGCGCGGGCGCGCCGCATATGGCCGGCCTCGGGGGGATCGCCGGCCGCCTTTAGCGCGAAATAGGCCTTGACGCTGCTGCTGATATTGAAGGCACCATCGGTGAACAGTGGCCAGCCATCATGCGCCGCCTGTCTGCGCCGGATAAAGGCGGCAATCTTGGCTTCGAGCCCGGCATCGGCCGGCTCGCCGAGATAATGTTTAAAAAGAATATATTCCGCCGGGATCGAAACATCCGCCTCCAGCTCGAAGATGAAATGCCCATCCTCGCGCTGGGCGGCCAACAGCGCTTGCGTGGCACCGGAAACCGCCGCTTCGATTTCGGCGAGCGCCGGGGCTGTGGGGGCCCTTTCCGTAACGCTATCCATATCGACCATCCTGGCCGCCCCTTTCTTAGCGAGACGCCGCAATCAGACCGGCCGCCCGATGCCCAGACCGGATCGCCCCTTCGATCGTCGCGGGCAGTCCGGTCGCGGTCCAGTCTCCCGCGAGCACCAGATTGGCATAGGCCGTTCCCGCGCCGGGCCGGCGCGCGTTTTCGTCAACCGTCGCGGCGAACGTCGCCCGCTTTTCCTTGACGATCTGCCATGGCGGAAGCGGTTTTTCAATCCGTGCCGCTTCCGCGACTTCCGCCCAAAGCGTTTCGGCGAGTTTTTCGCGCGGGACGTCGAGGAGACGATCGGCGCTGCTGATCGTAACCGACAGCCTGCCCGGAAACGCAAACAGCCATTCGATGGTCCCGTTGACGATGCCCAAAATAGCGGGGCAGTTGTTTGGCGGGGCGATTTTAAAATGGGCATTGACGATCGCGCGATAGTCCGTGGGCGATTGCAAGCCCGGCACGAGGCCCTGCGCGGCATAGGGCGGAACCGCGAGAACGACTTTGTCCGGCGCGTCGAGTTGCACCGTTTCGTCGCCGAAATGGAGGGCGGCGGCGTGGCCGTTTGCAAACTCGATCCGCCGCAGCCTGTGGTCGATCCGGATCTTTACCTTGCGTTTAACGAGATAGTAGAGCGCGGGCGCGATGAACGCGGCGGAGAGGCCGTGCGCGGCGACGAGTGGACGGCAAGCGCGCCCGCCTCTGGCGAGCGTTTCCCGCACCACGGCGGCGGCGAGGTGGCATGAAGCTTCGGCGGGCTCGGTATTCAAGGCAGCGAGAAAAAGCGGCCGCCACAGCCGCTCGTAAAGCAATCCGTCGCAGCGCATGACCGCACCGATCGGCGCGTCCTTGCCGGGAGCAAGAAGCCGCAGGAGGCCAATATAGTCTAGCGCGCCGGTGCCCGGCGCTCGCCGGAGTTTCGAGAAAATCCACGAGGGACGCCGCCCCGCATTCGGGCGTAGGTGCCAGCGCTCCTTGGTTGCGAGATCGACGAAGTCAAACCCAGCTTCCGGCGGTCCGGCCAATTGGTCCTCGCTCCCGATCGCCGCCAGGAAATTCCGCGCATCGTGATTTCCCGATAGAAGCAAATGATTGCCATTGTCGATCTCGAGCCGGAGCGCAGGATCGTAAAAGGACCGGCAGCGCCCGCCGGCCTGCTGCGCGGCCTCGTGCAGCAC
>JBAUNU010000130.1:0-4039 GCA_049579405.1 Methylocella sp. | reverse complement strand
GGTTAGGGCGCCGATGCCGGCGGACAAATTGAGGCCTGTCGTTGTGCCGGAAAGCGGCTGCAGGCTTATCGAATTGCCGTTGCCGCCGACGAGCGTATCGGCGCTGCCGCCGGCACCTAACGCGAAGCCAACGCCCGGGCCGCCATAATCGCCGGCAAGCGCATAGCGGCGGCCGGGAGGCCCCAAGGTGAAGACGCCCCAGGCGAACTGGCCGGGCCCGGTCACGCCAACGTCGAGGCCGATTCGGTTGATCGTTCCGGCATAATATTCAGACCGGCCACGCGCCGGATGAAACATGCAGGAAAGGGTTTTGCTCGAAACGATGATAAGGCCGACACCCGGCTCGACATTGCATTCGAGCACGCCGGACTGTACTTGTGTGGCGCTTGGCGGGGTCGCGGTCAAGCCAACTAGCGCGGCGCCGAGAAGCGCCGCGCGCACCGGCGGGAAAAACGAACAATTCATGAAGAATTCCTCCCGGTAAGAGAACGCAATCCCGGCAGAAGCCGCGGCGCGGCCGCTGTAGAGGGGTACAGACTTATACTCCGGCGGTCAGCTTCGGAACAGCTAAAACCTGGATGTTTGATCGCATGACTTTTCTGATTCGCCAGTTTTCATCCTTTGTCGTGGTTGGCGTCATCGCCACTGGCGTCCATTATGCGCTTTTGATCGGGCTGGTCGAGATAGCCGGGATTTCGCCGGTGGCGGCCGCGTTGGCCGGCTATGGGGCGGGCGGCACGGTTTCCTACGGGCTAAACCGCCGTCTTACTTTTCGAACGAAGCTTCCGCACGAGGCGGCCGTGTCCCGCTTCACGCTAGTGGCCGCCGTGGGCTTCGGGCTCACCTATGTTTTTATGTCTCTTTTCATCCGTGCCGCAGGCATTCCCTATCTTCTCGCTCAGGTGGCGACAACCGGCATCGTGATGTTCTGGAGCTTCACCGCTAATCGTCTATGGACTTTCCCCGCCGACCGGGACGCAAACGGATTGGCGCCCGCCGCGGGACCTGCCTCAAGGCCACCGCACGAGGGGCGGTAGCGACGACAAAATCGCCTCGACATTGCCGCCGGTTTTCAAGCCGAAGATCGTCCCGCGATCGTAGATCAGGTTGAATTCGGCGTAGCGGCCGCGCCGGGTCAGTTGCTCCTCGCGGTCGGCCTTGGTCCACGAAAGCGCGAAATTGCGGCGCACGAGTTCGCGATAGACGGCAAGAAAACCCGCGCCCACGGCCCGGGTGAAAGCGAAGTTTTCGGCGAACGCGGTTTCGTCGCCGCCAGGGCAATCGAGATAATCGTAAAAAATTCCGCCCGTGCCGCGCGGCTCGTCGCGGTGCTTCAGATAAAAATAATCGTCGCACCAGCGCTTGAATTTCGGGTGATCCGCAACTTTGCCGTGGCTGTCGCAGGCGGCCTTCATCGCGGCATGGAAGTCGCACGTGTCCGGGTCGGTTTGGACGCGCCTTCGGTCGAGCACGGGAGTGAGATCGGCGCCGCCGCCGAACCACCCCTTGGTGGTCTCGACGAAACGTGAATTCATATGGACGATGGGAACGTTCGGATTCCAAGGATGCGCGATCAGCGAAACACCGGAGGCCCAGAACGCCGGATCGGTTCCGGCCCCGGGTATTTGCGCGGCGAATTCGGGCGGAAAAGTTCCAAAAACCGTCGAAGTATGGACCGCCAGTTTCTCAAATACCCGGCCCGCGAGGATCGCCATGCGGCCGCCGCCGCCATCGCCGCCGGCATGATCAGTCCTTGCCCAGGGTTTGGTCACGAAATGTCCCGGCGCCATGGCGGGCTCGGCGAAAGGTCCCTCCGCCTCATTCTCCAGAAGTTCAAAGGCCGCGATGAAGGTTTCCTGCAGCCTCTCGAACCAGGCGCGTGCCTCATACTTGCGGCCGCCGGTTGCATCGGCTTTTGTCATGAGCTTCCGACGTCACGTGCGGGCATTGCCGCCATTTCACGAGGACGTATTCCAGTCTTTGTAAAGCATTGTCGTGTCGTGTGGAAGACCATCTCCTTCCGCACCTCGCCCCTGCGTAAAATTCATAGTGTGATTGCAACCGGGTCCGACATTATTCCATGCATTCAAATCTCTCCCGGAAACATCTAGGTGCGCGCAAATGAGGAAGCTGGGAGCCTGCGAAAATTAAGCCGCCCAGTCACCGCCGCTTATTGGGCCGCCTCAAGATTGACTTTGGATTCGGCGATCTGCGTAACCTTTTGGTCCGCCAACCTCTCTTCCTCGAGGTTACGGTGCACCCGCGCAATCGCTGCAGCCGAGCTGCTTTGCCCAGGCGACGAGGGCGCCATAGCGGGTGATTTCATAGTTTTCCACTGCCTGCCCAGCGGCAATCAGCGCGGCGTCGAGGACTTCCTTATTATCGACGTCGCTAGCGATTTCATCGGCTTCCTCTATGATGCCATCAATGGCAGGAGAATCGCCTGCCTGGTGCTCGGCCCCGTGCATCTGAAACACCTGCTCACACGGTGAACGTGATTGCGGCTTTCCGCGAGATGCTGCTCTAGACCCGACCTGAGTTCCGGATTTGTCGCCTTTTCCATCATGGTCGGCAACGCCTTCAGTATCTCCTGTTCCGCGTAGTGGATGTCCCGCAGCCTGTGGATGAAAAGATCATCCATGGTGCTGATATCTTGCGAAAAAAACCCACGACTTGTCTCCTCGGAGAGTGGGCGAATTAGTGTGGGGTGAAGCGGCCGGGAGGACCTCCGTCCTCCCGGCCCGCGCATTACGGCTTGCCATGCGAAGCTTCGCCACCGCGACGGCCGGCGTCTGCCGCGCGTTCCTTGTCTTTGGCGAAATTGCCGCCCGAAGCTTGGCCCCCCTTGCGTCCCGCCTCCGACGCAAGGTCATGATCCTGCGAGAAGCTGCGCTTTTCGTGGGGGACGCTTTGGCCGCCCTTGCGCCCCGCTTCGGACGCCAGCTCATGATCCCTCGAGAAGCTGCGCTTCTCGTCGGGCACGCTTTCGCCGCCTTTGCGTGCGATCTCCCGCTGCTTGTCTTCATTCATCGACGCGAAGCCCCGGCTCGACGTATCGCGATTTCCAGCCATCATGAATCTCCATGAATCTCCGTGTTATGAAACCGCAGCTCCTCGTCAGCCCGGCCGGCCGCTAAACCGCGTTCGCGGGACATTGTTCCGGCCTTTGACAAATATTGAAGAATAGCGCCGCTCAGTTCGGCAGATATGGCTTTGTCGATTATTCCATGACTAAAGGGGGAATTCATGCCTTCACGCGTTCGCTTTCCAGCAATCTGGCCGGCCGCGGAATACGCGTGAACGCGGTTGCGCCCGGACCGGTCTGGACGCCCCTCAACCCTTCCGATAAGGACGCAGAAAAGGTGGCCGAATTCGGAAGTCATACACCTATGAAGCGCCCCGCTCAGCCGGAGGAAATCGCTCCCGCATACGTATTTTTCGCGTCTTCACATTGCTTGAGCTTCATTACCGGAGAAATACTACCCATTATCGGGGGCTATTCTGGCGGGTGAGTTGCTGGCAAGCGCCCATTGGAGCCTCCGGCCGCCCGCTGATATCTGATCTGCCAAATGGAGCGCTCCGTGTTATAAGGAGCGCTCCCTGTTCCCTTGTCCAGGGGATGCTCCCTGTTCCCTTGTCCAGGGAATACGGAGCCGGTTGCCGAAGCTGAAACGCGCGCGATTGCGGCACCGGGCTCATTCTGGAGCCCGTTGCGGTCAAGACCTCATGGCGGGACCTTCCGCCCTTGGTCGAACGTCACGCTCAAACTCTTAACAAGCACCGTCTTGACGTTGTAGCCGTCGTTCGTGAGCGTCAGGTCGTAGCAGGTGCGCGGATAACCATTGTCCAAGCTCTTTCCTTGCGCCGCCAACTTGGCCACGCCGGCCCGCACCGATTCCAGCGTGGCGGGGTTGATCTCGATCTTCGTCAGGCCCTTGTCGCGTAATTCATAATCGAGAGCGGCGTCATCGCGCATTTCGGTTGATGGATTCTCGAACTCGCAATGGTTTTTGAGCTGGCCGACATACATCAAACTAAT
>JBAUNU010000129.1:0-3224 GCA_049579405.1 Methylocella sp. | reverse complement strand
GCGCAAGATCGGTCTGTCGGGGGGCGCGGCGGCGCATCGCGAAATCGCTGATATGCGAGCCGCGGTCGGGGCGCTGCGAAAGAGCAATGCCGGCGGTTTCGGCGAAATGGAACCATGCTTGGCTGAAGCCGTCGACGCGCTGGAGCGTGCCACCGCCTTCATGCTGGACGCTTCGACAACACGCCCCAACGATGCGCTCGCGGGCGCGACGCCCTATTTGCGGCTTTTTGCTTACGCGCGGGGAGGCACGGCACTGGCAAGAGGCGCGCTTGCCGCCCATCGACTCTCGACTGCGGGCAATAGCGATTCCGCATTGCCGGCGCGGATCGCGATGGCGCGTTTCTTTGCCGAAAATACCGCCACGGGCGCCGGCGGCCTCGAACGCGAGGTAACTCGCGGTGCCGGCTCGGTGCATGCGAGCGCTGCCGTGCTTGGCCAATGAACCCGCTATCGCACTCTGGCGCGACGAGACGCTTGATGCAAACGCCAAACGTCAGGATCGAGCGCGCCGGCGGGGTTCTTTGCGTGACCTTCGACCGGCCGGACAAAAAGAACGCGCTCAACCGCGCGATGTACATGGCCGCGACCGGGGCTTTGCGGCAAGCCGATGGTGACCCGTCCGTCGGCGCGGTGGTGTTTGCCGGGTCTGGTGGGGTGTTCACGGCGGGCAACGATATCGCGGATTTTCTCGAAACGAGTGCCGAGCCCGGGGAATTTCCCGCCTTCACTTTCATCAAGACGCTCGCCGCTTGTGAGACACCACTTGTCGCGGCAATCGAAGGCATTGCGATCGGCATCGGCGCGACGATGATGCTGCATTGCGATCTCGTCTATGTCGCGCCTGGGACGGTTTTTCGGCTGCCCTTCGTCGACCTTGGCCTGGTGCCGGAGGCGGCGTCCTCGTTGCTTCTGCCCCGCCGCGCGGGCATGGCAAAAGCGGCCGAGCTATTGCTGCTTGGGGAAGCTTTTGGCGCCGAGGAGGCGGTACGCCTCGGGCTTGCCAATGCCGTCGTTCCGGCATGCGAGCTGCGCGGGTTCGCGATCGAGAGGGCAGGGCGGCTCGCGACAAAACCCCGCGAGTCGATTGCCGCCACGCGGCGCCTCATGCGCGGCGACCGCCAGGAAATCCTCGCCCGGATCGAGGACGAAGCACGGCTATTTTCCGCCGCCATGCGGTCGGAGGAAGCTCGCGCGGCCTTCGCCGCGTTTCTCAAAGCGTGCTAGACTAGAACTGAAAATAAAGGAACGGGGGCGAATAGTTCAGCGACATGAGGTCTAAGAATAGCAGAACGCCAAGCGCGGCGGCCCATTGCACCTGCGGTTCCCACAAAAGCAACTTCCAGCGCGGCGCCTCGACCTTCGCCAAATAGGGGGCGAACTTCGCCATGATCTGCTGGGTGTTGGGCAGCGCGAATATGATCACGAATCGCAACAGAATGCCGAGAGGGTTTTTTGGCGGCCAGGACTCCGGCATCGCCTGGGTGATCCAACCCCAATGCGCCAACGCCGCGCCGAGGCCGCCCAACATCGCGGCAAAGCGGGCAGGAACATAGGCCGGATCAAAACCATGAAGCCCGGCCATGCCCGACAATACCGACAGGGCGCCGCCAACAGAATTCGCACGGAAGAAGATTTGCGCCACCAACACGCAAGCAAAGGTCAGCGCCACTTGGCCGACACCAATCAAAAAGCGCAACGGAAACCGCCGCGGCAGGTTGGGAGGCTTCAGTCCATAGACGCGCCAAGCGTGGTTGACGGTCAGATAGACGGCGTGAAGCAGCCCGAACACGATAAATTGCGGACCGGCGCCATGCCAGACACCCGCCAACAACATCGTGTACGTCGTCGGCAGGACAATCGTGCTGGAGAAAGCGCCAAGGGAGAGCTGTTTAGCTCGGACGGGCTTGCCGCGAGCCATCCGCCGCCGCGTCGCCCAGAGCGCTATGGGGTTGAAAAGCAACAGGGTCAGGTAGCGAGTCAGCGTCATATGCCAACGCTGCCAAAACTCGATGATGCTTCGGGCCTTATAGGGGGAGTTGAAGTTCAGCGGAAACCTGATTCCGAACATGTACGCGAGGCCGATCGCCATGTCCGAATAGCCGGAGAAATCAAAATAAAGCTGAGCTGAGTAGTCGAGCACCAGGATCCATGTGCTGGTGAACTGGAGGTGGGATGGCGCTGCGAACCCCACAGTCGCAAGCGAGGCCAAGGGATCGGCGAGAAGCACTTTCTTGGACAGGCCAAGAACGAAATAGCTCAGACCGATCGCTAGATTGGAGGCGCGCAGGCGATAGGTTGCATCATTCAATATCTGAGGCGCAATCTCGCGTATGTGCAAAATCGGGCCGGCTATGAGGTGCGGAAAAAATGTAGCAAATACAGCATAGTGAATGAGTTCGAGTGATTTTCCTAGGCCTTGTCGACAGTCGACCAAATATCCGATCTGGGTGAAGGTGAAAAAGGAGATTCCGAGCGGCAGCATTATGGATATATCTCCACCGTATTGAATAATTCCGGTGTGGGACAAGAAATTAAATATGGATGCGAAATACTTGAAATAAAATAATATCAAGATGTTTCCTGATATTCCTACGGTTAGCAATACGTCTTGAGCTTTTTTTCTTTCTGAAAACTTCAGTATGCTCGTACCAATGGCGAAGTTAAATATAACCGAGCCAATGAGAAGTGTGACGAAGAGAAGATTCCAAAACGCATAAAAAGCGATAGAGCAAAGCGCTAACCAGGCCGCCCCCGCTTTTGGACCAATCCGGGATGCCAATCCGTAACCTACTACGGCCATGGGGAGAAATAGCAGCAGGAAGTGATAAGAACTAAAGATCAAGACCTTGTCTTTTCCGCTCTAAGTTTTGGACAGTTTTCCTGCTATCAAGTCGACGAAACTTCCGACGTCATGAATTTCGTCCAGTTCGGCGGTGCGAAACTTGACGCCGAACCGCATCTCTGTCGCCACGACGATGTTGACGTGATTGACGGAATCCCAGTCCGGGACGTCCCCGGCGGTCATTTCGCGGGTTAATCGAAGATCAGGTTGATCTAGGATATCGCCGACAAGCTCGCTCAGCGCCGACAATAATTCTTCGTTAGTCATTACGTCGATTCTCTAATCTCTATAAAATTGGAGGCGGGCGCGTATTGGGCGAGAGCCAATCTCCATGTGTCCTCAGCATCGGAATTTGATAAGGCGGTAAAACCAAGTTTTTCAT